>JBAVKY010000040.1:0-13256 GCA_049688555.1 Propionicimonas sp. | reverse complement strand
GCCGAGGATCGCTGAGGCGACCGGATCGAGTGATTCGGGGGCCGCGGTGACGGCCGTGATCGGGATCACGCAGTATTCGGCCAGGCCGCCCATGGAGTACTGAGCGATGGTGTTGCCGTCGAGGTCGGCGAGTCGGCTGGTGCCGTCGAAGAGTTGCCCCTTGAGCCGGTTGAGGCTGAAGAAGGGAGCGCAGAGGTCGTCGCGGCCCCGGGCGCAGTCGGGGCACGTACCGCAGGGCATCAGGAACGCGCCGCAGACCTGCTGGCCGACCCGGAGGCCGGAATTCTGGGAGTCGGGGCCCATCTCGACGATCACGCCGGACACCTCGTGGCCGAGGACGGCGGGGGTCGGGAAAGCGATCGACCCGTGGATGACATGCAGATCGGAGTGACACAACCCGCACGCGGTCACCTTCACCAGCACTTCATGCGACTTCGGCCGCGGGGTGCGGATCTCCTGGATCTGGAGCGGTTCGCCAGGGGCGACCAGCACGGCGGCGCGCATGGTCTCAGGGATCGGGCTGCTGGTGGTCGTCATGGCGTCTGGTTTCCTTGCATAGGACGGGAGCCTCACGTGACTCTCCATCCAGCATAGGAAGAATGGTTTGTCCTGTCAATAGGTCAAACTTCGTGCTGCGCAGCTGGTCGCCGTTCGCCGCCCCGGGCGCTGAGCGGCCGGACGCGTGCCCGCGGCTACGATGAGGCGCCGACGGTGGTCAGCCCGGTGGGCTTGGCGGGCGCCGCCGACCCAGGTGAGAAGGAGCGAGAATGGGCGAACGCTGCGGTTGGTGTGGCGAAGACCCGCTCTACGTGGCCTACCACGACACCGAGTGGGGAGTGCCCGAGCACGACCCCCGCGCGCTGTTCGAGAAGCTGGTGTTGGATGGGTTCCAGGCCGGGCTGGCGTGGATCACCATCCTGCGTAAGCGGGACGCCTTCCGCGCCGCTTTCAGCGGTTTCGATCCCGACTTGATCGCCACCTGGGGCGAGTCGGACGTGCAGCGCTGCCTCGCCGATCCCGGCATCGTCCGGCATCGCGGCAAGATCGAAGCCGCCATCGGCAACGCTCGGGCCTGGCGGCAGGTCGAGGCCGAACAGGGCTTCAGCGAGTTCCTGTGGGATTTCGTGGCAGGAGTCCCCGTCCAGAACGCGTGGGTGAGCCTCGGCGAGATCCCGGCCCAAACGTCGACCTCGCTCGCCATGGCGAAAGCCCTGAAGGCGAAGGGCTTCCGGTTCTGCGGCCCCACGATCGTGTACGCGTTCATGCAGGCCGTCGGAATGGTGAACGACCACGTGGTCGACTGTCCCGCCTACGCACGGCTGGCCTCGTGAACGGTCGCAGGCTGCTGGGCATGATCTCACCGGTCTGGCTGGTCTTGGCCGCGATCATTTCGGTCCAGGTCGGAGCGGCGTTCGCCAAGTCGCTCTTCGTCCTCACCGCCGCCACCGCCGTCGCCTGGCTGCGAATGGCGGTCGCCGCGGTGATCTTCTGGGTGTTCGCCCGTCCCCGCCTGACCGGACGGACGTGGCCCCAGTGGCGGGTGGTGATCGGCTATGGAATCGCCCTCGCCACGATGAACTGGGCGATCTACCAGAGCTTCGCCAGGATTCCCATCGGGCTGGCGGTGACCATCGAGTTCCTCGGTCCGCTCGGGGTGGCCCTCACCGGGTCTCGCCGGGCGCGCGACCTGGTGTGGATCGCCCTGGCCGGTGTCGGCGTCGCCCTGCTCGGGGTGGTGCCGTCCAGCATCGACTGGGTCGGGGTCGGTTTCGCACTGCTGGCCGCCGCGGCATGGGCGGCCTACATCGTGGCGTCGGGACCAACGGGACGGGTCTGGTCCGGCGTGACCGGCGTCAGCGTCGGCAGTCTGGTCGGGGCGTTGGTGTTCGCCGCGCCCGGAATCCTGGCCGGGGGTACGTCGCTGTGGCAACCGCAGGTGCTCGGGCTGGCGGTGGTGGTGGGAATCATGAGTTCGGTGATTCCCTACGGACTGGAAATGATCGCTCGCCGGGACATCCCGGCGGGAGTCTTCGGCATTTTGATGAGCCTGGAGCCCGCCGCCGCGGCGCTGGCGGCCCTGGTGGTGCTCGGAGAGCAACTGGGGCTCGTCGAATTGGCCGCGATGGCCTGTGTGACCGTGGCCAGTATCGGCGCGACGCGCTCCCTCAAGCCTGAGCTCGAGCCCATCGACTAGGGCCGGCGACTACGAGGGCAGGACTCCCATGGGAAGCGGGCTGCGGATTCCCGCTTTGCCGAGCGTCGACAGGCTGCGCTCCAACAGCGTCCGCTGGATGGCCCAGTGCTGGTTGGGAGCGGTCTTGGCGGTCATCCGGATGGTCATGGTGGTCGCCGTGACGGCGTTCACTCCGGCCACGGCTGGCTTCTCCAGCAACACGTCGGCGTAGGCGGCATCCGTTTCGAGTTCCGCCGCCACCTCCTCGAGGATGCCGATCACCTTCCCCGCGTCCTCGTCGTAGGCGACCGGGACATCGATCACCGCTGTCGACCACCCCTGGCTCTGGTTGCCGATCCGGAGGATCTCGCCGTTGCGGACGTACCAGACGGTGCCGGTCGAATCGCGTAACCGGGTGACCCGCAGACCCACGTCCTCGACGGTGCCCTGCGCATCGCCGGTGTCGATGAGGTCCCCGACCCCGTACTGGTCTTCCATGATCATGAAGATTCCGGAGAGGAAGTCCTTCACCAGGCTCTGCGCCCCGAAGGCGAGAGCGATGCCGCCGACGCCGGCGGAGGCCAGCAGCGGGGCCAGCGGGATCCCGAGCACGGTCATGAGGGTCAGCACGAGGACGGTTCCGACGGCGATCGAGGTGAGGTTGCGCAGCAGCGAGCCGACCGTCGAGATCCGCTGCTCATAGCGCTCACTGTCCGCGCCGGTGGCCCTGGCGAGGATCCGCTGGGCGCGGGAATCCGGGTGCTGTCGTTGACTGTGCGCCCGGTTGATCGCCGCCTCGGTGCCGAACTTGATCGCCCGGACGATCAGCCACTGGCAGATCAGGGCCCCCACCACGATCACGGCGAGGGCGATTGGGGTCTCGGGCCAGGTCCAGGTGATGAGGAGCGGGATCATGGCTTCATTGTGGCCGACCCGTTGAACGGGTGATCGGCTGGTCCGGCGGACTGGACTGAGCAGGCTCAGCCAGAACTGCCCTCCGGATTCAGGGAATAGCGATCTGGAGCAGGACGTTGGCTAGAGTAGTTGAAAACGAAAGCAGTTTGGAGCGAACATGCAGTTGGGAATCTTCAGTGTCGGCGATATCACGCCCGACCCCACGACCGGACGCACCCCGTCCGAGCACGAACGGATCCTGGCCGCGGTGACCCTGGCGAAGAAGGCCGAGGAGATAGGGCTGGACGTCTTCGCGCTCGGGGAGCATCACAACCCTCCTTTCCATCCGAGTTCGCCGACCACGCTGCTCGGCTTCATCGCCGCCCAGACCCAGCGGATCATCCTGTCGACCGCCACCACCCTGATCACCACCAACGATCCGGTGAAGATCGCCGAGGACTACTCGGTGCTGCAGCATGTCTCCGAAGGCCGGGTCGACCTGATGATGGGACGCGGCAACACCGGCCCGGTCTATCCGTGGTTCGGACGCGACATCCGCGACGGTATTCCGCTCGCGATTGAGAACTACGCCCTGCTGCGCCGGCTGTGGCGCGAGGAGGTCGTGAACTGGGAGGGCAAGTTCCGTTCCCCGCTGCAGGGTTTCACCCTCGCCCCGCGGCCCCTTGATGACGTACCGCCATTCGTCTGGCACGGCTCGATTCGCAGCCCGGAGATCGCCGAACAGGCCGCCTATTACGGTGACGGGTTCTTCCACAACAACATCTTCTGGAACATGAGCCACACCAGGCGCATGGTGAACCTGTACCGGCAGCGCTTCCAGCACCACGGTCACGGCCCGGCCGACACCGCCATCGTCGGTCTGGGCGGTCAGTTCTTCATGCGTCGCAACTCCCAGGACGCGATCAACGAGTTCCGTCCGTACTTCGACGTGGCCCCGGTCTATGGCTACGGGCCGAGTCTGGAGGAGTTCGTGGAGCAGACCCCCCTGACGGTCGGGTCGCCGCAGCAGGTGCTCGAGCGCACGCTCGGCTTCAGCGCTCAGGTGGGCCACTACCAGCGTCAGTTGTTCCTGCTCGACCACGCCGGCTTGCCGCTGAAGACGGTGCTGGAACAACTCGACCTGCTGGGCGAAATCCTTCCGGAGTTGCGCCGGGGATTCGACGAGGGTCGACCCGCCCACATCCCCGACGCGCCGACCCACGCCTCGTTGCTGGCCGCGCGGGGAGCGGTGACTACGGCTGCACGGCCCGTGGTGCTCGACGATGTGACCGGCCGCTCCCCTGAGGTCGTGTCGGCATGACCCGACTCGTCCTGGTGACGGCAGGCACCGGCACCCCGTCCAGCAGCCGATTGCTGGGGGAGCGCCTGGCGCAGGCCAGTGTCGCCGCGCTGGATTCCGTCCGGCCGGGCACGACGCTGACGCACCTCGAACTGCGGACGCTGGCGGTCGACCTGGCCCAGCATTCCGCTACACGGGTGCCCAGCGCAGCGCTCAGCGAGGCGTTCGAGGCGATCCGCTCGGCGGACGGGGTGATCGCGGTAACGCCTGTCTACAACGGGTCGTACACCGGGGTGTTCAAGCTCTTCGTCGATGCCCTGGACACCGACCTGATGCGCGGACGTCCGGTGTTGCTCGGCGCGACCGGCGGGACGGCCAGGCATTCGTTCGTGATCGACCACGCTCTGGTGCCCCTGTTCTTCTACCTCAAGGCACCGGTGGCGCCGCTGGGCGTGTACGCGGCGACCGAGGACTGGGGCGACGCCGGGGGTCGCCTCGAGCAGCGGATCCAAGCGGCCGCGGCGGCCTTCGCGCCGCTGGTGCGCAGCGGTTCGCCGAGTAAGGTCAGCCGGGAGTTCGAGTCCCCGAACTTCGAGGACCTGCTCCGCGGCTGAGCGTCACACCCACCGGGCGCTACTTCTTGACGCCCTTCAGGCTCCCCTTGATTCCACCCGCAGGGGACCCCACGCTGCAAACCAGCCGGTGGTCCTTGACCTTCGGCCAGAGGTCCCCTTCGGCGATGAAGTAGGTGTACTCGTACTTCGACTTGGCTGAGCTGACGCCGACGAATTTGGTGAATCCTGCAGCGCACACGCTGTTGACCAGCTTGGTCAATGTATTGCCGGTCGGGGCGGCCTTGCTGGTCAGCTTCTTCTCGGCGTACACCTCGTAGGAGTGCTTGCCCTTGCACGACAGCACGACCACGTCCAGCGGGGTGATGTCCTGCGGTCCGGTGCACTCGCCGAGCGCCGGGAAGATCGCGGTGTCGTTCTTGACCGATCCGACCAGGCCACCGCCCACCGATCCGGCCAGGCAGGTGATGCGTCGCTCGGCCGGGTCTTGCCAGCTGACGGAGTCCGGCGCGAGGTAGATCGAGGAATAGCGGCTGTAGCTGCTGTCGACGCCCACGTAGGACCTGAAGGCCGGGAGGCACTCCTTCGTCGCGCGGGCTTCGAGCGCCTCGACGGTCGGCAGGTCGGCGTCGGTGATGTCGAGGATGGCGAAGACCTCGTAGAAGTGCGGCCCATCGCAGGGCGCTGCTTCGATCGGTGCCGAGGTTCCGCTGGTGACCTCGGTATTCCCGGTGCAATCGCCCACCTTCAGGGGAGTCACGGTCGCGCTGGGCGTGGCGGACGAGGCGCTCGTCGTCACCGTTGGCGTGAGCGTCGGCACCGGGGAGCTCGGTGCGCTGCACCCGGCAGAGGCCATCACCATGGCCACTGACAAGGGCGCCAATAGTCGAAGGAACATGCCCACCTTTCGCCGGACGTCCAATCCATGGTAGCTGCGCCCCGCTCGCGTCCACCGCTGGGGAGGACGGGACTAGGCTGGCGGCCATGGTGGAGCCGAACCAACGCCACGCGGATGCTGAGAAGCGCCGTCAGCTGGCTGCTGGTGCCGCCCAGGCTGAGGCCAGGGCGGCGCAGGTGCAGCTCGACGCGTTCGTCGCCGAACTGGAGCGGCGTGGACTGACGCCTGAGCCGTTGCAGGCGACGCTGCTGAACGGCAAGCGCGTGAAGACGCCGCTGCTTGGCTGGTACCTGAACAAGGCCTCGACGCTCGCGGTCGACCCCGAGGGGCGCTACTACACGCTGGTCACGACAGGGTCGGCGCTCGCCCGGTTCACCGGAGTCGACGTGGCTCCAGCCGCGCCCACCCTCGTGATCGGACGGGGGGGACGCGACGGCGAGACTGGTGATCTGGCGGACTTCCTGGCCCGGGCGATAGAGACCTACGAGGCCCGTCGGGACGCTTTGCGCGAGCCCTGATCCGGCACCAGAGGGCTGCTGGATCTCCGAGCAACCCCCTGGGCGATCATGATTGGTTTGAGGCAACCAAGGGCCGAATGAGTACGTGCCGAGTGTACGACAAAATCGATTCAGGAGCCCTCGGTGCGCGGGGCCGTGACCGAAACGTTAGCTTTCGGTGTGGGCGGTCGGTCGCCATGCCCGGGGCAGGCAGTGCCAACACCGTGGGCGAAACTGACAACACCTGCGCCGTTGCAGGCAACACCTGAGGCAACACCCGTTCGTCAGGGTTGAGCCATGACGCAACCGACTCCAATCCGGGACCACCTGAATCGCGAATGGCTGGGACTTGCCGGGGCTGCCATCCCAACGTCCTGGGCGGCGGAGCCAGCGATCGGCGGGGGAACCATCGGCGATCTGCCGGCTGTGGTGCGGGCCGCTCCCGACGCGGTGCTCGGCTTCCTCCTTCAGCGAGTGGCAGCGGGGGACACGCTCGCTGGGCGCGTCGTGCTGCAGGTCATGCTCGGACGTCTCGTCAACGACGCCCGGCGCGACCCAGAGCACTGCCTCGACGACTACGTCGCCGAGATGTGGGTCGCCATCGCCACCTACCCCCTGCACCGACGACCCGGCCGAATCGCCGCGAACCTCGCGCTCGACGTCGCGAAGCGCGTGCGGCAGCGCGGGCCCAGCATCCCGGTGGACCCGCTCCGGTTCGTCGAGCTAGCGGCGGCGGTTCCCGAACCTGCTGAGCCTGAACTGCTGGAATCGGTGCTGGTGATCGCCCGCGCTGGCCGGCTCATTGATGCGGCGACGGAACTGACGCTGCGGCTGGTCTATCAGCGAGGCCTGCGGAGCGACGAAGCGGCGGAAGTCCTAGGGGTTACCCCTGCCGCCGTCCGCCGGCGTTGTCGTCGGGCCGTACAGCGGTTGGCGGCCAATGCCGACGCCCTGGCCGAACTGGTCTCGTGAGGCGAAGCCGCCCTGACAAGTAGTTATCCACAAGGGTTATCCACATTGGGGATAACTACATGCATGTGATTCAGACCGCTGACGACGCGTGGGCGGGCATTCAACGAAAGGTCATTCAATGTCGTGGAGACGGGTCATCGCAGGGCTCCTGGCCGCCGGTCTGGCGGTTGTCAGCCTGGTCGCCGGGGCCGGGCCGGCGCAGGCGCGTGGCTGGATGGGGCGGACGGGCTACGCCCACGACGGGCACACGTTGGGGACGCTGCGACCCCCTGGCTACTCGGAGCAGGCGGTGTGCATCGATACCGACCGTGACCTGGTGACCAAACGCACCTCGCCGAGCCGAAAGCACGAGCCCGAGCTGAACTACCTGATGACCGGGTACAGCCAGACGACCAGCGACGTCGATGCGGCCGCGCTGGCCTACATCGTCAAAGAGAAGATGGGCGATCCTGGCTTCTCGCGGGCCAAGGCGATCCTGGCCTCGTTGGGATCCGCCACGCAGGGGCGAGTGCGGGCCCGGATCGAAGAGCTAAGGGCGGAGGCGACGAGGCATGCCGGGCCGTACCGGATGGGCAAGCCCAGGGTGACCACGACCAGTCAGGTCGATGGCCAGGTGCGGGGGAGCGTATCGAACGTGGGGGTGAGTGATGGCTCGGGCACGCTGCTGGCCGGCATTGGCATCACCCTCACGCTGAGCGGGGCGGCGGTGTTCGACGACACCGGAACGGCGACGGTGAAGCTGAGTTCGGCGAGTGACCCGCTGACGGTCGCCTATACCGCGACGGGGTCCGGCACCGTTTCGGTGGCGGCCTCGACGGGCAAGGTGCTGGCAGGGGACGACGTCTTCGTGCATCCCAGCCCGAAGGGAACCTCCGGTCAACGGATGGTCACGACCGGGCCGAAGGTAGCAGTCTCGGCCGATGACGTCACCACCGTGACTGTCCTGGTGCAGGCGAAGGTTTCCTCGCGAGTCTCGGCCAGCGTGGTCAGTTCCGGCGCTGTCGTCAGCGACACGGTGGGCGTGACCACGGCGAAGAGTCTCGCCGGCAAGGCGATTCACGTCACGACGACCGCCTACGGGCCGTTGGCGGCAAGGCCGGCGGAGGCCGACTCAGTGCCGGAAGGCGTCGCCGAAGTGGAGACGCTAAAGACCGAGCTGACCCTGGACGCCAATGGCGAGGGGAAGGTGACGCTTGAGTTGTCGAGCCAACTCACGGCGCCGGGCTGGTACGTCTTCGTGGAGGCTGTCGCCGACGACGACGAGTTGGGACTCCTGGGGGCAGCGGGCACGTACGGTCGACAGGCCGAAACGGTGTTGGTGTCCCGGCCGGGCACGGTCGAAACCAAGGCTTCCAGCCTGCTCGCAGCGGCTGGATCGACCCTGACCGACACGGCGATCATCGCCGGCGTCCTTCCCGATGCTCCCGCAGTGACGGTGACTCTGTCTGGCGAGCTCCGAGGGCCGGTGTCGCTGGTCAACGGGACCTGTGAATCGGTGGACTGGAGTAACGCCCCAGTGGCGACGACGATCCCAGCCATCACGATCACCAGGGATGGCGAGTACCCGGGGCTCGGTGAGTTCCCCGTGACCGAGGCTGGCTGCTACAGCTACGGCGAGATGTTGGTCGCCACGCTGGGCGACAAGCTGCTGTGGCAGACCGATCACCCGGCCGGCAAGACCCCCCAGACCACGGCGGTGATCTCGCCGGCGATCACGACGCTGGCAAAGGCCAACTCCTCGACCGTGGGCGCGGTGCTGACCGACACAATCGAACTCGACGGTACCGGCGGCGTTGCCGGGGTGATCACTGGCGAGTTGCTGGGCCCCGTCGAACCGATCGGGGGGGAGTGCATCGGCCTGGACTGGAGCGACGCTCGGGTTGCCCAACACCTCGAATCCATCAAGACCAGCGCTGATGGCACGTTCATGGCCGGTGAGTTCACCGTGGTGGAAGCGGGCTGCTACACCTACGTCGAGACGTGGACGTCGTCTGTCGAAGGAGCCCACCCCGTGACCACCTCCACGCGGCCGGGGGAGGTCAGCGAGACCCTGCTCTTCAAGGCCGTGACGCCAGCAGCGACGACAGCAGCGACGACAGCAGCGACGCCAGCAGGCCTCACCGTGAACTCTGGCCTGGCAGCGATGGCCCCCAGGAACCCGGTGCTGGGCGGCATCGGTGCCATCGGTGCACTGTGCCTGGCTGGCGCGCTGGGCATTCGACGCCGCACCCCCACCTGCGGGTAGCGACACAGAACAGCTCCGGGTAGCGACACAGAACGGCTCCGGGTAGCGACACAGATCGGTTGGTGGCGGGGCTGACCCCCCAGTTTCGCCACCAACTCCGACACGAATCCACCTCTTCAAGAAAAGGAGTCCCGATGGGCACTTCGGTGAAGCGTCTTGCGGTGAGGATCGGCGGCCTGCTGACCGGTGGCTGTCTGGCGGGGGCGGCAGTGTGGGCGATGCTGTCCGGCTTCCAGCAGGTCCCCGCCGCTGAACCGGGCCCGCATCCAGGTGATCCGCAACTCGCCAGGGCAATCGCCACGCTGGCTCCTGTCGATGAGCCGGACCAGTTGCCCACCGACGCCTTGTCGATCCCGGCACTGAAGATCCAGGCGACCATGGTCGCGGTCACCATCACCGACCACGACTTTCCCGTACCCGCTGACCCGGCGAGGGTTGGAATCAGCACCACCGGAGCGGCCCTGTGTGCAGCACGGGGAACCACCCTTGTGGCCGGCCACGTCGTCAATCACCAGGTGATGGGTGCTCTGTGGCCGCTCGCGGCCGTCAGGAAGGGAGTCAAGCTTCACGTCCACTGCCCGGACGGATCCCTGGCCACCTACCAGGCCACCGGAACTCCAACCACCCCCAGGAAGCAGGAACTCGACCCCGGCCTGGACACGACGAGCGGCCCGCATCGGCTGGTCGTCATCACTTGCGGGGGACCGGTCATGGCCGACGGCCACTACCGCGACAACGTCGTGGCCGAGTTCACCCGCGTGCCGTGACGGAGCGGGCGAGTGACAGGGAAGCCGGCAGGCTACCGTCGCACCAGCCCGGTCTCGTAGGCCAGCAGCACCAAACCGACCCGATCGCGACACTCAAGCTTGGCCAACAGCCGTGTGATGTGGGTCTTGACGGTGCCCTCAGCCATGTACAACCTGGCTGCGATCTCGGCATTGGTCGCACCTGCGGCGATCTCGACCAGCACTTCGCGTTCTCGCTCGGTCAGGACGTCCAACCGAGCGTCGTGGCCCTCGGGACTGGACGGCAACGTCGGCACCACGTGGTCCAGCAGGCGACGGGTCGCCGAGGGGGCCATCACCGCCTCCCCCGCGGCGACGGTCCGGATCGCGTTGAGCAGGTCTGCCGGTTTGGCGTCCTTGAGCATGAAGCCGCTGGCGCCGGCCTTCAACGCGCTGAACACGTATTCGTCGAGGTCGAACGTCGTCAACACCAGCACGCGCGTACTCAGCCGGGACTCCACGATGCGCCGCGTGGCCTCGACGCCGTCCATGATCGGCATCCGGATGTCCATCAGCACCACATCGGCAGGGATGCGTGCCAGCCCTCGGAGCGTTTCGGCGCCGTCGGAGGCTTCACCGACCACCTCGAGGTCGTCCTCGGCCTCAATGAGCATGCGGAAGCCGCTGCGGACCAGTTCCTGGTCGTCGGCGAGGAAGACGCGGATGGGGCTGTTCATGATCTCTCCTTGTTGAGAAGCTTCACGTCATCTCCCGGAACCAGCAGCGCTGAGCGGAAGCACGACCGTTACCTGGAAACCGCCACTGGGGCGTGGTCGGGCGACCAGGCGTCCGCCCATCGATGTGACTCGCTCGTTCATGCCGCGCAGGCCATGACCAGGGTCGCTGGTCGCGCCGAGTGCGGTGATGCCGTTGTCGATGACGTCGACGATGATCTCGCGGCTCGAATAGGTCAGGGTCACCGACGCGCGGGCGTCCGCGCCGGCGTGTTTGAGCACGTTGGTCAGGGCCTCCTGGACCACCCGATACACGGTCAGCTCAAGGGCCGGGCTGACGCGAGGCGGCTGGCCGTTGACGGTGAGTTGGAACCTGTCGCTGGTGCGCTGCACCAGTTCTGGAATGTCGGTCAGTCGCGGGGCGGGGCTGAAGTCGGCCTGGTCGGCCTGACCTGGTTCGGCGCGCAGCACCCCCAGGATGCGCCGCATCTCCATCAGCGCCTCGCGTCCGGTGTCGGCGATCGTGGTGAGCGCTTGGGTGGCAGCCTCGGGTTTCTTGGCGGCCAGGGCACGTCCGCCCTCAGCCTGCACGATCATCACCGACAGAGAGTGGGCGACGATGTCGTGCAGTTCCCGGGCAATCTGGGTACGCGCCCGCGATTCGGCCAGTCGTGCGAGTTGGTCTCGTTCGGTGATCAGGGCGCGGTAGCGTTCCTCGGCCGTCACCACCAGCCGCTCGTGGGCGTCAGTCTCTTCCTGAACCCGGCGTCCGATCGCGTACGGCGTCACGACGAGGCCCATGCAGACGAACCAGGCGAGGACGAACCACACCCCCTGGCGCAGGCTGACATGGCTGAGATCGTCGATCACCCAGCGCAGCGGCCCCAAAACCGCCCCGATGGAGCCGATCACGACCACCAAGCGGGCGGCCGGTCCGGGGACCCAGCGAGCCATGGAGTAGCTGACGATGGGGATCGCGACCAGGGAAGGCTGCGGCATCGTCTCGAAGACCAACTGCAGCAGCGCGCCCAGCGATACCAGGAGCAGCGTCAGCATCGGGGAGTGCCGCCGCAGCACGATGGGGGCGACCATCAGCAGTGAGCTGACCATCGCCCCCGTCGACGCGGGAGCTGCCCAATAGGGCACCACGGTGACCAAGGCCAGTGAGGTCGCGAGCGCGCCGTCGAAGGCCCAGTCATGCCTGGAGGCACCCGGGGGAAACAACGACTTGCGAAGGTCCATTGGCACCCAGCCTAGGAGACGGCCGAACGACGACATGGCGGGTGAGGGGAACTGCGGGTTCATCGTGGGTGTGGGGAGTGCCCTCGACCTCCAGGCCTAGCTGACGGTCGTCACCCAGGAGGACAGCTTCGCGCGATCCGGAAGGAAGCGCTTCACGTCCGTGTGGCTCAGGCACACGTTGCTGACCTCGCCGGGCAACCTCCTGCACCAACACACCAAGGGCACGCCTTTCGGTGCTGGCGGACGAGGCGTTGCGCGGGCCTTCTACGCTGGGGTGGTCAGCGCAGGGGAGGTGAGGATGGATCAGCCGGAGCACCGGCGGCAGCCGAAGGCCAGGAAGGGCCATCTGCTGTCCATCACCGTCCTGACCTTGGTGATCGTGATGGCCCTCGGGGCCGTGTCGGTCGTCTCGGTGTACCTCAACCGGCTGGGTTCCAGCGTGGAGGCGATGGCCCAAGCCGCCCCGCTGTCGGACTACGCCGGGCGCCCAGAGAAGCGTCCCCAGCTCAACGGTGTCCCGCTCGACTACCTCATCATGGTGACCGATGGCTCAGGCAGCCTGGCTTCGGTCCACCTGGTCCACCTCTCCGCATCCCGGGACAAGCTGACCCTCGTCGGCGTGCCGAGCGACCTGACCCTCGGCTCGCACCGACTGGCGGAGCTCTACGCCCGCGACCCCTCGTCGGCCGCCCAACAGGTCGAAATGCTCCTGCAGACGCGGACGGACCACCTGGCGCGCCTCGACTTGAACCGGGTCACGTCGGTGGTGGACGCGCTCGGCGGGCTGTCGCTGCCCGACGCGGACGCGTCAGTCGTAACGGGAGCGGCTGGCGACGGGCGCGCCTCCGGACGTCAGGTGCTTGACTTCGTCGAATCGGCACGAGGGGGCGCCGAGCGGGTAGACCGGGTCTCCGACTTGGTTCACGGCGTCCTGACCCGGCTGGGGATGACACAGGCCGTGGCCAATCCTTACCAGTTCGACCGTGTGCTGAAGGAGCTGGAGG
>JBAVKY010000039.1:0-9144 GCA_049688555.1 Propionicimonas sp. | reverse complement strand
CCTGAACGAAGGAACCTGATGCGCAAGTTGCTCGCCGTGCTTGTCGGCACGCTGCTGCTGGCCGGCTGTGCCGCCCCCGCCGCCGCCCCGACCCCGTCCGTCACCGCGACCCCGTCCGCCACCCCCTCCCTGACGGCCGCCCGGATCGGCCTGAGCTACATCCCCAACGTCCAGTTCGCGCCGTTCTACGTCGCCGAGGCGGACGGGCTGTTCGCCGCCAACGGCGTCGCCGCGACGCTGCGCCACCACGGCGCCAGCGAAGGCCTGTTCACCGCCATCGCCGCGGGCCAGGAGGACTTCGTGATCGCCGGCGGGGACGAGGCCCTGCAAGCTCGCGAACAGGGGATCGACCTGGTGGCGATCGCCACCTACTACCGCAGCTACCCCGTCCAGATCATCGCCAAGGAATCCGGGCCGATCGACTCCCTGGCCGGCTTGAAGGGCAAGCGCATCGGCGTCCCCGGTCGCTACGGCGAATCCTGGTTCGGGCTCCTGGTGGCGTTGGACAGCGCCGGGCTGACCGAGAAAGACGTCGACATCGTCGAGGTCGGCTACACCCAGCAGGCTGCGCTCACCACCGGCAAGGTGGACGCGGTGGTCGGCTTCAGCAACAACGACCTGGTGCAGTTCGGGCTCTCCAAGGTCGCGGTGACGGCCCTGCCGCTCACCGACACGGGCGAGCCTCCGCTGGTCAGCATCAGCCTGCTCACGTCGCGCAGCTACCTCACCGCTCATCCGGAGGTCGCCCAGTCAGTGGCGCGCGCGATGGTCGCCGGCATTTCGCGGACGGACGAAGACCCCGAGCGTGCGCTGACGATCGCCGCCGAGCAGGTACCGGGGCTCGGGGTGGAGCCGGCGCTCACCGCCGCACGGGCGACGCTGACCGCCACTCGGAAGGTGATGCTGACGGCTGCTGGCAAGGCGGACGGGTCCCTCGACATGGCCCAGTGGCAGGCCATGGCGGACTTCATGCTGGCGAAGGGCCTGCTCACCAAGGCCGCCGACGTCACCGCCGCCACCGCTCCTGCGGTGTTGGCAGGCTGAGCGGAGACGCCCGCCGAGACGTGAGGGTGCCTCGGCCCACTACGCTGAGCACCATGGCCGAAACACCCCGGGTGCACGTTCCCAGCTGGGACGAGTACTTCCTGGGGATCGCCGCCGCCGTGGCAAGCCGCGCCAAGTGCACCAGACGCCGAGTCGGGTCCGTGCTGGTCGTCGAACGGCGGATCATCGCGACCGGTTACAACGGCGCGGCGCCGGGCCTGCCCGACTGTCTCGAGGGCGCCTGCCCGCGCGGTCAACTGGGCTATGACGAGGTGCCCGGGCTGGGAGACTACGACCGGCCCGGGAGCCCCGGCTTCTGCATTGCGATCCACGCCGAGGTGAACGCCCTGCTCTTCGCAACCCGTGACACGAAGGGGGCGACGGCCTACATCACCGACCCGCCGTGCCCAGGGTGTCGCAAGGCCCTGGCCGCGGCGGGAATCGTCCGGGCGGTGTGGCCGCAGGGCGAATACGATGCGGCCGGCCTGGTCGACTGGGGCTTGTGACGCCTTGAACGCGCTGGCGCCGGTGGAGGTCGACCCCTGGATCCGCCGGGGGATGTCGCTGTTCGGCCTCGGGAGCCTCATCCCCGCTGCGTTCATGGCGGTTGACCAGGTGCCGCATCAGGCGTGGTGGTTCCACACCGTCTTCGGTGGCGGGTTGGTCCTCGTCACCCTTGGCCTGGTCTTCATCTCGGCGACCCCCCGAGTGACGATGGGCCTCGCCTGGGCTTACGTGATCCTGGTAGCCGGCGGGGTTGCGCTGTGGCCGCTGGCCTGGCTCGGCCCGGAGGTCGCCGAGGCGACGCCGTGGATCTGGATGTGCCTGGGTGCCGCCAGCGTGTCGACGGCGCTGCTCGCCGGGGCGCGCTGGGGGTTCGTCAACGCCATCGTGGTGGGCGCCATGTTCACGGTCGTCCGGCTCACACCCTCCGGTGGAGAAATCTCACCGTTGCAGGCCATGCAGGATCTGCTGCTCCTGGTCATCATCCCGAGCACCGTCATCATCGCGATCTCGATTCTCATCGACTCCCTGAAGGATCTCAGCCTGTCGCTGGAAGCGTCCCGGCGGCAGCAGGCCAAGGCCGCGGTGGAAGCGGCCCTGGTGGAGGAGCGGCGTCGTCTCGACAGCATCATTCACGATGAGGTGATGACGACCCTGGTCGCCGCGGCACAGGCAACCCAACTCCCGGACGCTCAGGTGGCGACCATCGCGCGGCATGCCCTCCAACAGTTGACCGCAGCCGGAGAGGCCACCGGTGACCGGACTCCAGTCACCCTGGAACACCTCGGCTGGCTGATCCACGACGTGGTCTCGACGCTGTGCCCTGGGCTGGAGTTCTCCAACGTGGCGACGGACCCCTCATTGCAGGTGCCGCACGCGGTGGCCAGTGCCGTGGGCCAAGCCTGCCGTGAAGTGGCCACCAACATCGATCGCCACGCTGCGGCGGAGCGGGTCCGGGTGAGCCTGGCGGACCCTTCGGGAGGCAAGCCCGGGTTCCAGGTGACGCTCGCCGATGACGGCTCGGGGTTCGACCCCCGAGCCGTGCCTGACGACAGGTTCGGTCTGCAACTCTCGGTGCATGAGCGGGTGCAATCGGTCGGCGGGGAGGTGCAGGTCCGCTCGCGTCCCGGCGAGGGGACGGTCGTGGTGATCGAGTGGCTTGCCCCTGCCCCTGCCCGTGCCTCGGCCCCGCACCCAAGGTCGCGGTCGCAACGCGATGCCCGCTCGGACAGCTTTCCCTCACTCCCCGCAGTGCCGCAGCACACCCTCGTTGGCCTGATCTGGGTGCTCATCGTGCTCCACCTGATTCTTGGTCTGACCAGCCTCGATGTGGTCACTCAACCTTGGCCAGTGCTGGCCTCGCTGGTGCTGGCGCTGATCGCCACCGGGCTGGCGGTTTCGCGGCTCGACGTGAATCCGATGCCCGTTGGCCGCGCTCGGGCGGTTGTCGTGCTCACCGTGGCGATCACCCTGCTGACCCAGTCGGTGCTGCCCTACGGAGTGTGGCCCGGCTATGCCACCTGGCACTCCAGCGTCGTCATGGCGCTGATGGTCGTCGTGCTGTTTCGAGGGCATCGCACCACCGCGTGGTTCGGAGTCGGGCTGTTCGTGCTCGCTTCGGCGGAATGGGCGTTCACCCGTGGTCTGGGGGTGAGCGAGTTCCTCAAGGTGTCGTTCGGGCCCGTGGTGTGGACGCTCCTGGCGCAACTGATCAACGCCTGGCTGAGGGACGTCAACGCCCAGGTGACGACCCACCAGGCGTCCTCCCGGGCTGCGAGCCGGGCGATCGCGCAGAGCTACTCCAGACTGGTGCTGCGGGACAGTTGGCTGCGCCAACTGACCAGGCAGGTGGGCCCCTTGCTGCAGATCCTGGCCGATCCGACGGCGACGGTGACCGCCCGTGATCGGGAGGCTTGTGCAGCGCTGGAACGTCGGCTGCGCGATGGCCTGAGGGCCAACAACCTGCTCTCTGAGGCGACTCTTGACCTCGTGGAGGTCGCCCGAGACCGGGGGGTCGACGTTCGGTTGGTCAACAGTCGCGGATCGGCGCTCCCCGAGACGGTGAGGCGGGCGGTTGAGCGCCTGATGCAGGATTCGTTGGCCGATCACGCGCTCACGCGGCTGGTGGCCAGGGCGGCGCCAGAGGGCTATGCGGAGGTGGCCACCATCCTTGCGCTCCGCGTCGATGGATCCTCGGAGCTGATTTCCCTGGACGAGTCTGGCGCCACGACCAAGCGCCAGGAGGTCGGCGGCCGGGCGGAGCGGGAGGCGCCGCGATGATCCGGGTTGCGGTCATCGATGACCATGAGGCTATTCGGCTGGGTGTGGCAGCGGCGCTGGAGGGCAGCGGCCGGGTGCAAGTGGTGGCGCAGGACGCGTGGGTCACCGGCTTTCTCGGACGCGGGACTGCCGCTGACGTGGTGCTGCTCGACTTGCAGCTCGCGGACGACTCAGATCCGCTCGACAACACCGCGCGACTCATCGCAGCGGGGTACATCGTGCTGGTCTACTCCGTCGCCGACAACGGCCGGCTGCTGCGCCGAGCATTGGCGGGTGGTGCGGCCGGCGTCTGCCGGAAGGCGGATCCGATCGGTGAAACGGTGGCTTCCATCGAAGCGGTCGCCCTGGGGCAGGTGGTCCTCTCCCAGGAGGTGCTGTCGCTGATCGAGGGCGACGCAACCTATGTGGCGGCGCGCCTCGGCCCGCGAGAGCGCGAAGTGCTTGCCCTATATGCGGCCGGTATGGACATTCCCGAGGTTTCCCGTCACCTCGGCATCGGCGAGAACAGCGTCAAGGAGTACCTCAAGCGGATCCGCGCCAAGTACTCCCACCTCGATCGGCCGGCCAGTAGCAAGCTCGACCTGTTTCGCCGGGCGGTGGAGGACGGCATCGTCCCTCCGGTGGAGCCGATGCGCTGAAAGCCTCTGCCGCACGTCGCCACCACGTGGTGGCGGGTTGGCGCGGCGAGGGTACCTCGGAGCGCTGGTGCCTCAGTACCAGCCGTGGGAGGCCTTGAAGGACCACGCCGAGCAGGGGGTCCCGTAGCGCTGCTGGACGTAACCCAATCCCCACCGAATCTGGGTAGCGGCGTTGGTGCGCCAGTCAGCCCCAGCGGAGGCCATCTTGCTGCCCGGCAACGCCTGCGGGATGCCGTAGGCGCTCGAGGTGGGGTTGTCGGCGGTCAGGATCCATCGGCTCTCACGCATGATGATGTGGTCGTAGCAGCTGAACTGGTCGTCGCCCCAGTCGTACTTGTTCAGCATCATCGACCGGGCGATCTCACGAGGATCGGTGATGGCCGGGTCGTACCCGAGGACGTCGATGCGTGCCTGCTCGATGGCTTCCAACGCGGCGTTCTGGACGGTGATGGCCGTCGAGCGCCGGACGAACTGGGCTTCTCGTTGGGCCAGGAGCTGCTCCACGTCCATGGCGGCCGCCGGACGGGCCGCCGCGTAGGGGGCCGTGATCGGGGTGCCAGGTTCGGCGAAGGCGGCGTCACTTCCGCCAGCGATGACGGTCACGAAGACCCCGGTCGTCACGGCGATGCCGAGCATCGCGGTGAGGAAGCGGGACCACCCTGAGCGATGCACAGGCTGAGTGTGCCATAAACGCCACTCTCAGCGTTAGCTCAGATTCGCTTTTTGGGACCTCGGATTCGCATTGTTGACGCCGTGCTGGGTCAGAGTCCGCGCAGGAAGTCCGGGTCGTCGTCGGGGGCCCGAGGGCGGGTGTTGTGGCCGCCGGAGCTGCCCGAGGCCGGCCTGCCGAACACCAGCCAGGCCAGCGCACCGACGCCGGGGATCAAAATCACGGTGACCGCCCACAACCAGCGGGGCATCAGCCGTACCCGGGCGGGATCAGCCTGCGCGACCTCGACGATGCAGTAAATCATCAGCATCGCCACGACCACGATCGGCAGCACCCTCCCCATGGGTGCCAATGTACCCGGCGGCTCCTCGTATCGTGTGGTCGTGGACGTCACCCGCGTAACCGCTGCTGAACTGCCCGACGCGCTGGCGCGGGC
This sequence comes from Propionicimonas sp., assembly GCA_049688555.1. Classification (GTDB taxonomy): domain Bacteria; phylum Actinomycetota; class Actinomycetes; order Propionibacteriales; family Propionibacteriaceae; genus Propionicimonas. The sequence continues at coordinate 3,572 of JBAVKY010000039.1, read as the reverse complement.
GTTGGCGGGGGAGTGCGTGGTCGAGCCGATCCAGCCGGGCCTCCCCGGCCTGGGAGGGTCCGGCCGCGGCCAGCCGGTCCCCGAATTGCCTGCCGGGGGCGTCCTCGTGGCGACCTCAGGGTCCACAGGGCCGGCGCGGACGGTGATGCTGTCCGCGGCAGCCGTCCAGGCCTCGGCTCGCGCGACCCATGAGCGGCTGAACGGCCCGGGTGACTGGGTGTGTGCCCTGCCGATCCAACACGTCGCCGGCATGATGACGGTGGCACGGGCCGTCGTCGCGCAGCGGGGCGTCCGCTTCGCGAGCCGGGATCTGGCGGACCTGCCCGAGCCGGGGGATCGCAGCTACCTGTCCGTGGTCGGGGCGCAACTCTTCCGGGCGCTCGAGGCCCCTGACCTGGTGCCCCGACTGGCGGGCTACGCCGCCGTCCTGGTCGGGGGCTCGGCGGTCAGCCCGACCCTGGTGCGGCGCGCCGCATCAGCCGGGATCAAGCTGGTCGTCACCTATGGCATGGCTGAGACGTGCGGCGGTTGCGTGTACGACGGAGTGCCCCTCGCGGACGTTCGCGTGTCGCTGGCCGACGAGCGGATCGCCCTCGCCGGGCCCATGGTGTTCAGCGGCTACCGCTTCGACCCGCAGGCGACAGCGGCCGTGTTGCGGGGTGACACCGTCCTCACCCGGGATCGCGGACGTTGGGTGGACGGTCGCCTGGAGGTGATCGGGCGTCTGGACGACGTGGTGATCAGCGGCGGCGTCAATGTCGACCTCGCGGCGGCGCAGCGCGCCTGTGACGAGGAGTTCGGGACGCCCGAACAGGGCGGCGTGGTCATGCTCGCGGTGCCGGACGAACGCTGGGGCCAGCGGGTGGTCGCCGTGACCACATCGGAACTCGACCTGGCGCAGGTCGGCGAGCGACTACGGCCACACCTGGGCCCGGCCGCCCTCCCGCGCGAGTTGCGGCGCGTGGTCCGGCTGGCGTACACCTCGACTGGCAAGATCGACCGCGTCGCGCTGCAGCGCGGCTGGGAAGCGAGAGGTGGACATGGCGACGCTGGCTGACTGGGTCGAGGGCGCGCGGCTGCGAACCCTGCCGGCCGCCGTGGCGCCGGTGGTCGCCGGCAGCGGCGTGGCCTGGTTCGAAGGCGGCTTCGGCCCACTGCTCGCAGTGTTGGCCCTGGTGGTGGCGCTGGCCCTGCAGGTCGGCGTCAACTTCGCCAACGACTACTCCGACGGGATCCGCGGCACCGACGCCGAGCGGGTCGGTCCGATGCGGCTGGTCGGTTCCGGGGCCGCCACCCCCAGCCAGGTCAAGGCCGCGGCCTTCGGCTGCTTCGCGCTTGCTGGGGTGGCGGGGGTCGCCATCGTGATCCTGACCGGTCACTGGTGGTTGCTGGCCGTCGGCGCCGCGGCGATCGCGGCCGCCTGGTATTACACCGGGGGCCGAAACCCCTACGGCTACCTCGGCCTCGGCGAGGTCTTCGTGTTCATCTTCTTCGGTCTGGTGGCGGTGGCCGGCACCACGTACATCCAGCTCGGGTGGGTCCCCGGCGCGGCGTGGTGGGCCGCCATCGCGATCGGGGCGCTGGCCTGCGCCATCCTGGTCGCCAACAACCTGCGCGATCTGGCTGGGGACGCCGCGGTGGGCAAGCGAACCTTGGCGACCCGGCTCGGTGACCACGGCACCCGGCAGTTCTTCGTGGCTCTCGTGGCGGTGGCAGGGATCGCCGTGGTCGGCGCCGCGGCGACCAGCAGCTGGTGGGCACTGCTCGGACTGTTCATGGTGGTGCTGCTGATCGGGCCCACCCGGCAGGTGCTGCGCGGGGTGAACGGACGCGAGTTGATCGCCGTGCTGAAAAGCATCGGGCTGGCCCAACTGGCGTGCGCTGCCGGGCTCTTTCTCGGATTCGTGATCGCGGTATGACGTCGGCTCGCGGTATGACGTCGGCCCACGGCGTCGAGGTCGTCGGCGTCTACGCCCTCGGCCTGCGCAACCGCTTCCGTGGGTTGCAGACCCGGCACGGTGTGCTGCTTCGCGGGCCCGCTGGCTGGGCGGAATGGAGCCCGTTCATCGAGTACCAGCGTCCCGAGATCGACACCTGGTGGCAGGCGAGTCTTGAGGCCGCCACGCTCGGCTTTCCGGCGCCACTGCGAGACCGGGTGCCCGTCAACGCCACCGTGCCGGCCACCGATCCTGGCACGGCTCATCGCCTGGTGTCCCTGTCCGGCTGCCGGACGGCCAAGGTGAAGGTCGCCGAGCCCGGGCAGCCGCCCGCGGCAGACCTGGAGCGCCTGGAGGCCGTCCGGGACGCGCTCGGTCCGCAGGGGCGTCTCCGGGTGGACGCCAACGGTGCTTGGACGGTGGCGGAGGCGCTCACCCGACTGCGCGAGTTCTCGCGGTTCGACCTGGAATATGCCGAGCAGCCGTGTGCCACGGTCGAGGAACTGGCCAGGCTGCGCCGCGAACTGGCCATTCGCGGGGTGCAGGTGCGGGTCGCCGCCGATGAGTCGATCCGTCGCAGCGACGACCCGGAGCGGGTGGTCGCCCTGGAAGCGGCTGACATCGCCGTCTTGAAGGTGCAGCCGCTCGGCGGGGTGCGGCGTTGCCTCGAGCTCGCCGAACGGCTGGGCCTGCCGGTCGTCGTGTCGTCGGCCCTGGAGAGTTCGGTGGGGCTGCGCGCGGGGCTTGCGCTGGCCGCCTGCCTGCCGGAGTTGCCGTACGCCTGCGGTCTCAACACGGCCACCATGTTCACCGGCGACGTCACCGCCGATCCCCTGGTCGCGGTGGACGGGGAGCTGTCCGTCCGTCCGGTCGAGGTGGCCGCTGTGGCGACCTGGTCTGCGGACCCGGCCACCGAGGCCTTCTGGCGGCAGCGGCTCGCCGGGGTGCTCGCTTCGCCTGGAGGCCTCGATGACTGATTCGGCGTCGTGCGCGGTCGCGTTGATCGCCCAGTTCTGCGCGCAGGGGGTGAGCGACCTGGTGCTGTCACCGGGTTCCCGCAGCGCCCCGCTCGCCCTGGCCGCCGTCGCCGCTGAGGCCCGCGGCGAGCTGCGGTTGCACGTCCGTGTCGACGAACGCTCGGCGGGGTTCCTCGCGCTCGGGCTGGCGAAAGGGTCACGGCGGTGCGTCCCCGTCGTCACCACCTCGGGGACGGCCGTCGGCAACCTGCTCCCCGCCGTCATGGAGGCCCACCACGCCGGCGTCCCGCTGCTGGTCGTCAGCGCCGACCGTCCGCTCGAACTCGTGGGCTTCGGAGTGAACCAGACCACCGACCAGCGGGGCCTGTTCGACTCGTTCGTGCGCTACCGCGCCCAGGTGGAGGCCTCGGCCTCCCCGATCTCGTGGCCGGCGCAGGCCGCCCGAGCTGTCATCGCCGCGCAGGGGTCGGCATCGCGGGATCCCGGACCCGCCCACCTGAATGTCGCGCTGACCGTTCCGCTGGTGGGGGCTGCGACGCCAGCGCCGCCGAGGGCTCACGAAGTCGTGCACGCGGGTCCGGGCCCGGCCGCGCCCATACGCCTGCCGGCGGGACCCCGCACCGTGGTGGTCTGCGGTGACGCGACCCCCGGCGAGGGG
>JBAVKY010000038.1:0-1877 GCA_049688555.1 Propionicimonas sp. | reverse complement strand
GGCCCGGCTCAAGCAGGCAGAGGCTGCCGTGAAGCTCGCGAAGGTGCAACTCGGCTACACGATCGTGACGGCGCCGCGCGACGGCACCGTCGTGTCCGTCACGACCAACACGGGCCAGAACGCCGGGCCGGGCAAGACCCTGCTGACGATGATCGATCCCACCGACCTGTTCGTCCGGGTGTTCGTGCCGGAGACCGAGATCGGCAAGGTCAAGAACGGCCAGGCGGCCACTCTCGTCACCGACTCCAGCTCCACCACCTACCAGGGCACGGTGAGCTTCATCGCCAGCCAGTCGGAGTTCACGCCGAACAACGTCCAGACCAAGGACCAGCGCGTGAAGCTGGTCTACGAGGTGCGGGTGCGCGTCAGTGACAGCAGCGGCACCCTCAAGGCCGGCATGCCGGTGGACGTGACCTTCGCCTGACCATGACAGCATCCGCCACGGCCGCCCCGGCCATCCGCGCCCACGGGTTGCGGCGCAGCTTCGGCGACACCCTCGCCGTCGCCGACCTCGACCTCGAGGTGGGCGAGGGTGCGGTGTTCGGGCTGCTGGGGCCGGACGGGGCCGGCAAGTCCACCCTGATCCGGATGCTGGCCACCGTGCTGCGCCCCGACGGGGGCGAGGCCAGCGTGTTCGGCCACTCGGTGACCACGCAGGCCGCCCTGGTGACCCCGCGGATCGGCTACATGTCGCAGCGCTTCTCGATGTACCCCGACCTGTCCGTGGCGGAGAACATGGACTTCTTCGCCACGATCCGCGGCGTGAGCAGGGCCGACCGCCGCACCCGTTCGGCCAGCCTGCTCGAGGGGATGGGGCTGTCCGAGTTCACCACGCGACAGGCCCAGCACCTCTCCGGCGGCATGAAGCAGAAGCTGATGCTCGCCACCACCCTCATGCACGAGCCCGACCTGCTGCTGCTCGACGAGCCCACCACCGGCGTCGACCCGGTCTCGCGGCGGGAGTTCTGGCGCATCCTGGCCGGGCTGCACCGGGCCGGCAAGACCGTGCTGGTCGCGACGCCCTACATGGACGAGGCCGAGCGCTGCACCCAGATCGCCTTCCTCGACCAGGGACGTGTCAAGCAGTCGGGCACGCCGGACCAGATCAAGGCGCGCGTGCCCGGCCGGCTGCTGGAGGTCTCCGCCACCCAGCCCCGAGCGGCCCTTGCCGTGGTCCAGGCCGTGCCCGGTGTGGAGTCGGCTCACCTGCTCGGCGACGTGGTGCGCGTGCTGTGGGCGGGCTCCGCCGACCCTGAGCAGGCGCTCGGCGCCGCACTCTCCGACGCAGGGGTGGATGGTGTGGGCACACGGGAGGTGGCGCCGGACATGGAGTCCGTGTTCGCCTACCTGGCCGACTCGGCGACCGAGGTGGCCTCATGAGGCAGGCACTGGTCCGGATCGGCGCCATCGTGCGCAAGGAGTTCCGCCACCTCGGACGCGACCCGAGGATGCTGCTCGCCGTGGTGCTCATGCCGGTCATCCAGTTGCTGCTGTTCGCCTATGCGATCAGCTTCGACGTCGACCACGTCGAAACCATCGTCATCGACTTCGACAACAGCCCGGCCAGCCAGCGCTACCTCCAGCAGTACGAGGCCTCACCGTTCTTCAACGTGGTTGCCCAGGGCAGGTCCCTGGCCGACGTCGACACGGCCTTCGACCACAACACCGCCGGGGTGGCGATCATCATCCCGTCCGGCTTCTCCCGCGCCCTCGCCGGCAACGAGTCCGCCCAGGTAGCGGTCATGGTCGACGGCAGCGAGCTGAACGCGGCCAAGATCTCCCAGGCCTATTCGGTGGCGCTCAACCAGCTCTACGGCCAGCAACTGACCCGCGACTGGGCCGACGCCCAGGGCCTCGACCTGTCCAGCTTCGGCCTC
>JBAVKY010000037.1:0-5518 GCA_049688555.1 Propionicimonas sp. | reverse complement strand
GCCGAAGAGAACGCTATCCTCACCCGGATCCAGGCCTCGGCGATAGAAGCGACGGGTGGCTACTTCGTCACCGCCCCTGGGGATGACCCCGCCTTCGCCGACAAATTCCTCGCGGGCGCCGCGGCCACCCGCGTGCCCGCCCACGAGATCAGCGTCGCCGACGCGCTGCGGGCCGAACCGCGGCTCAACCCGGGGCTGCTGCGAGCCATCGAGGTCCAGGACGGTTCGGTGGACGGCTGGCAGTTGGTCTGGGGCGCTGCCCGTTCCGCCATCAACCACGGGGCTCAGATCCTGACCTACCACAAGGTCACCAAGATCGAACGGGACGCCAACCGGGTCACCGGAGTCCGCTGCCTCGACCTCAAGACCGGCGAAGAAGTGCAGATCGATTGCGGCTTCGTCCTCAACTGCGCCGGCCCCTGGGCGGGTCAGCTCGCCGCGATGGCAGACTGCGAGCCGGTGGACGTCATCCCCGGTCGCGGCATCATGGTGGCGATGAACCATCGCCTGGTGAACCGGGTGATCAACCGCTGCATCTACCCCGCGGACGGCGACATCCTCGTCCCGGTGCACACCGTCAGCATCATCGGCACCACCGACATCAAGGTCGAAGACCCCGATAACCTCGCCATTCCCCGCGAGGAAGTGCAGCAGATGCTGGACGCCGGGGAGGTGCTGATTCCTGGCTTCCGGCAAGCCCGCGCCGTGCACGCCTGGGCGGGCGCCCGTCCGCTGATCAAGGACAAGCGGGTCTCGGCAGCCGACACGCGACACATGAGCCGTGGCATGGCCGTCATCGACCACACCACCCGGGACGGCCTGGACGGGCTGCTGACCATCGGCGGCGGCAAGCTCACCACGTACCGGCTGATGGCCGAGCACATCGTGGACGCGATGTGCGCCAAGCTCGGCGAGACCCGGGCCTGCCACACCGCTGACGAGGTGATTCCCGGCTCCGAGTCCGGCAAGACCTACGTGGTGACCCATCGGCTCGAGGAACGCGAACACGATCGGACCGAAGACCAGATCATCTGCGAGTGCGAACTGATGAGCCGCAAGATGTTCACCGACGCGCTGGCCGAACAACCGAAAGGCAGCTTCGACGACCTGCGCCGCCAGCTACGGCTCGGCATGGGGCCTTGTCAGGGCGGGTTCTGCAGCATGCGCGCCACCGCGATCGCGCTGGAGAGCGGTCACATCGACGTCGAGCGGGCTTCCGGACTGATGAGGCTGTTCCTGAAGAACCGCTGGCTTGGTCTGTGGCCCATCCTGTACGGCGACCAGGTGCGACAGACCGCCCTGGACAACTGGATCTTCCAGGGGACCCTGGATGTTGAACATCTGCCCCAACCCGAGCTCGAGGTGGAACTGTGACCCGCGTTGTCGTGATCGGAGCCGGAGTCGCCGGGCTGACCGCAGCGATCCGGCTGGCCCGCGCCGGGGTCGGCGTCACCCTGGTCAGCAAGGGCACCGGTGGCCTGCAACTGTCCCAGGGGACCGTGGACGTGCTCGGCTACGACCCCGTCCGCGTCACCCAGCCGCTGCAGGCGCTGGCCGCCCTCGCCGCCACCGACCCGAAGCACCCCTACGCCGCGATCGGCCGCGAGTCGGTTGAGGCGGGGCTGGCGTATCTGGTCGAGGTCGTCGGCCCCGACCTGCTGGCGGGCGATCCGTCCCGCAACCTGAACCTGCCGACCGCCGTGGGCGCCGTCCGTCCGACCTGCCTGGCGCAGCCGAGCATGCTCGCCGGAGCCTGTGTGGACGGGGCGACGTTCGTGATCGTCGGGCTGCGACAGTTGAAGGACTTCCCCGCCCACCTGGTCGCCGCCAACCTGGTCCGCACCGTGCTACCCGACGGCGGACGGCTGCAGGCGCGACCTGTCGTGCTCGACCTGCCGGCCCGCGACGGCGAGATCGACTCCTCGGGGCTCACCTATGCGCGCGCCTTCGACGACGCGGACTACCGGAAACGGTTCGTGGCGGCCCTGCGCCCGCTGCTGAAGGAGGGCGAGACTGTCGGTTTGCCGGCCGTCCTTGGCTTGGGTGATCTGAACGCGTGGCGGGACATCGCGGACAAGCTGGGCCACCCGGTCTTCGAGATCCCGCTGCAGCCCCCCTCCGTCCCGGGTATGCGGCTCAACGAGGCCCTGCTGAGTACCGCCAAGGCTGCGGGCGTGCGTTTCGTCCAGGGCAACAAGGTGGTCTCCACCCGCATCGCGGACGGCAGGGTCGCCGGCATCACCGTGGCCCAGTCCGGAGCCGACAAAGAGTACGTCGCCGATGCGTTCCTGCTTGCCACCGGAGGTTTCGAGAGCGGTGCGCTGGCCATGGATTCGCACGGCTCCGTCACCGAGACGGTCTTCGGACTGCCGCTGGCCGGGTTGGACGCCGGCGAGTTGGTGCACGGTGACTACTGGGGCGCCCAACAACCGTTGTTCGCCGTCGGCGTGAGCGTCGAGGCCTCCATGCGTCCGCTGGACGAAGCCGGACAGCCGGTGTACCCCAACCTGTTCGCCGCCGGCGGCATCCTCGGCGGCGCCCACCGCTGGTCGGAGAAGTCCGGTGACGGGATAGCGGTGGGCAGCGCCGTGAAAGCCGCGGACTCGATCGTGAAGGAGTTGTCATGACCGGTGACGGACTCAATTTCGCTGGGCACCAGTTCGCGCGGGCGAGCCTCGACCACTGCGTGAAGTGCACGATCTGTGAGACCGCGTGTCCCGTGGCAGCGGTCACCCCGCTGTTCACCGGGCCCAAGTTCGTCGGTCCTCAGGCGGAACGGTTCCGCAACGGCGAGTCGGTCGACCATTCCCTCGATTACTGCTCGAGCTGCGGCACCTGCACGCTGGTGTGTCCCCAGGGCGTCCAGATCGCCGAGTTGAACTCGCAGGCGCGTGCTGTCATGAAGGCCGACCACATGCCGGTACGCGACCAGTTGATCTCCCGGACCACCCTGATGGGCACCATGATGACCCCGGTCGCGCCCATCGCGAACGCCGCGCTGGCCATCAAGCCGATCCGGATACTGGTCGAGAAGGTCGTCGGGATTCACCGCAACGCCCCGATGCCGACCGCCCGGACGCAGACGCTGCACGGCTGGCTGAAGAAGCGTCCGGCACCCACGAAGGCGCCCACCCGCGGCACCGTGGTGTTCTTCCACGGCTGCGCCGGTGGCTACTTCGAGGTGGAGACCTCCAAGCGGTCGATCGAGGTCCTGGAGCACCTCGGTTACAAGGTCCTCGTACCGAAGCAGGGATGCTGCGGCCTGGCCCAGCAGTCCAACGGGCTGTTCGACGCGGCGACCGCGTCGGTGCTGCAGCTGTGCGACGACCTTCGCAGCGCGGGAAAGGGTCTCACGATCGTGTCGTCCTCGGGTTCCTGCACCGGGATGCTGAAGCACGAGGCGCACGAGATCATGGGCGTCACCGACGACCGCCTGAAGGACGTCGCGGTGCGGATCCGGGACATGATGGAGTTCCTGCTCGACCTGCACGAGGCCGGGGAGTTGCCGACGGACTTCCGTCCGATCGAGATGACGGTCCCCTACCACGCCCCCTGCCAGTTGAAGAGCCAGGGCATGGGCCAGCCCGCCGTCGAGGTGTTGAAGCTGATTCCCGGGCTGCGGGTGGTCGAGTCGGGCGTCGCTTGTTGCGGCATCGCCGGAACCTACGGGCTCAAGAAGGAGAAGTACGAGGTCGCCCAGGCGGTGGGCAAGCCGTTGTTCGACATGGTGAAGGCCACGAACCCCGACCTCGCCCTGTGCGACACCGAGACCTGCCGCTGGCAGATCGCGCAATCCTCGGGCGTGCGGACGGAGCACCCGGTCTGGATGATCCACAAGGCCTACGGACTCTCCAGCTGAGGACGCGGCGTCGTTGGTCAGCGCGAAGGCAGCGCCGGACGGTCGGCGAAGGACCGGACGAAGACCGGCGCATCGACAGTCGATGTCGCGTTGTCGTAGCGGTAACCGGCGCCGCTGAACCTGCGAAGGGCGCCCGGCGTACGGACGCGGTTGAGCACCAGCCACGCGGCCAGTTCGCCACGCGCGCGCTTGGCATAGAACGAGACGACGCTGCGGCGTCCTTGGGCGTCGGTGTCCTCGAACCGGGGCGAGAGCACCCGCGCCCCCAGTTCCACCGGACGCACCGCACTGAAGTATTCGACCGACGCCAGGTTGATCACGACGTCGGCGCCGGGCGTTGCCGCGAGGTCGTCGCGCAGCAGCGCGGTGATGGTCTCGCCCCACCAGTCGTACAGACTCGCCCCGCGCGCGGTGGCCAGGCGCGTCCCCATCTCGAGGCGGTAGGGCTGAATCAGGTCCAGTGGACGCAACACCCCATAGAGCCCCGACAGGATCCGGAGGGTCTTCTGGGCTTCGGTGAAGTCGCGTTCACCGAACCGTTCACGCACAGCCAGCCCTCGGTAGACGTCACCGTCGAAGGCCAGAATCGCCGGCCGGGCGTTCGGCGGCTTCGACTCAAGCGTGAACTCCGCCCAGCGCAGGGCGTTCAGGGCGGCCAGTTCATCGGAAATGCCCGAAAGCGCAGCCAACTCGGTAACCGCCTTGTCGCGCATCACGTCCGCCAGGGCTGAGGCTTCGGCCAGCAGTCTGGGTTGGGAGTACTTGCGCGTCGGCAGCCCGGAATCGAAGTCCAGCGACTTGGCCGGTGACAGCAGGATGAGCACGAAGCGAGGCTAGCCGGTGGACGAGCGAGCTGGCAGCCGTCCGTTCAGCAGCCGGCCAACCGCTGGGCGGACGCGGGCACCGCGACCCCCTCCGGCAGCCAGGGGGCCGGCCGCGGCGCCCCGAAACCGCGCTGCACCGGGATCGTTCCCGACCACACCTGGGTCACCTCGTCGGGTTCCATCGCCCCGACCGCGCGGACCTTGGCCGTCCAGCAGCCGTCGGTGATCGGCAGCTCCAGCGACATCGCCTCAGCCAGTTCCTTGCTGGTCAATGGCGGAACCTCCCCCGCCCGACCCGGCACCCTGACCTCGCACAGCCGCAGCAGGGCCTCGGCGTGTTCGGCCCCGGACAGCCGTCGACACGTTCCGCGGACGACCGCCGAACGGTAGTCGCCCGAGGTGTTGGTGAGGGTCTGCCCCAGCACCACCGAATCCATGGCGGCTACGCAGAACGCCACCGGGGCCCCTGCGGCCAGGTGGCGCAACAGCCCGGCGCCGGTCGAGCCGTGAAAGATCAGCCGATCACCGTCCCGGGCATAGAAGACCGGCACCACCCAGGGCTGCCCATCGCGAACCGAGGACAGCGTGCCCACCCATTCCGCGTCGAGGATGGCATCCAGCACGCGGCGATCGGTCACGGCTCGTTCCGCGTGGCGCCTGATCTGTTCCATGCGGCCATCTTTCCCGGGGATGGCCCTGCCGTGCCAATTCGCCGGGGGACTCCGCAGGGCGAGGGGAATGCCGCGGCCGGCGGGCTGGTTGTAGCCGTGGCAACCGCTGCCCGCTGGAATAGAGTGGGCCTCCACCCAAGTGAGCACGAGGAACCATGTCTGAG
>JBAVKY010000036.1:0-14483 GCA_049688555.1 Propionicimonas sp. | reverse complement strand
CGTCAGCTCCACGCCCGCGTGGCCAGCGGCGAGTGGGGCCCCCAGGTGCTCTTTGTGGAGCACGAGGCCGTCTACACCGCTGGCCGCCGGACCGAGCCCCACGAACGCCCCTTCGACGGCACACCGGTGGTCGACGTCGACCGCGGCGGCAAGATCACCTACCACGGCCCGGGCCAGCTGGTCGGGTATCCGATCGTCTTCCTGCCCCGCGGCACGGGGGTCGTCGACTACGTCCGTCGCGTCGAGGAGGCCCTGATCCGGCTGCTGGCCGGCTACGGCATCACCACCGGCCGGGTGCCCGGGCGTACCGGGGTCTGGCTGGCCGCCGACGACCGCGGCCCCGAACGCAAGATCGCCGCCATCGGCATCCGCGTGTCGCGGCAGACCACCATGCACGGCTTCGCCCTGAATGTGTCGGCCGACCTGGCCGACTTCGGACGGATCGTGCCCTGCGGGATCGCGGATGCCGGCGTCACCTCGCTCAGCGACGAGCTGGACGGCGCGACTCCCGGTCTGGTCGAGGTCGCAACGCGGCTTGAGCCGCTGCTGTCCGAGATGCTCAGCTTCCAGCCTTACCTCAGTTCCCCTGACTGTGTGGCGCCGAGTGGCGCCGGTGGCCCGAGGGTGACGATGGGCCTGACGGTCTGAGCCGATAGGATGGCTGGGTGACCGTGACACCTGGCCGTCGGCTGCTCCGCTTGGAGGTGCGTAACGCCGCCACCCCCATCGAGCGCAAGCCGCCGTGGATCAAGACCACCGCCACGATGGGGCCCGACTACCGCGAGCTGCAACAGCTGGTGAAAGACGAGGGCCTGCACACCGTCTGCCAGGAGGCCGGCTGTCCCAACATCTTCGAATGCTGGCAGGACCGTGAGGCCACGTTCCTGATCGGTGGCGATTCCTGCACCCGGCGCTGCGACTTCTGCCAGATCGAATCCCGCAAGCCGTCCGGCTACGACACCGGCGAGCCGCTGCGGGTGGCCGAATCGGTGGCCACGATGGGCCTGCGCTACGCCACCGTCACCGGCGTGTGTCGCGACGACCTACCCGACCAGGGAGCCTGGCTGTACGCCGAGACGATCCGCAAGATCCATGAGCTGAACCCCGGGGTGGGGGTCGAAATGCTCGCCCCCGACTTCTCCGGCTCCGAAGTACTGCTCGACCAGATCTTCGACACGCTGCCGCAGGTGTTCGCGCACAATGTCGAGACGGTGCCGCGGATCTTCCGCCGGATCCGTCCGGGCTTCGACTACGACCTGTCGCTGACGGTGCTGGGCCTGTCCCGCGCCCGCGGGCTGGTGACGAAGTCGAACCTGATCCTCGGCATGGGCGAAACGCGCGAGGAGATCTCGGTGGCGCTGCAAGACCTGTACGACGCGGGGACGGAGCTCGTCACCATCACCCAATACCTGCGCCCCTCGGTGCGACACCACCCAATCGACCGGTGGGTGACGCCCGAGGAATTCGACGACCTCGCCGAGGAGGCCACCGACATCGGATTCGCCGGTGTCCTCAGCGGACCCTTGGTACGGTCGTCCTACCGCGCCGGCAGGCTCTACCGGCAGGCGATGGACGCCCGCACCGAGCCTGCCCCCCACACCACCGTCCAGCACGAACACCGGAGCGCATGATGGCAAGCGAGAAGGCCAAGGCACTGGCCGCCAAGCAGAAGGCCGACGCCAAGGCGGCCAAGTTGGCGAAGAAGAACTCCACCGACCCACGCGACTGGAGCTGGTACAAGCAGATCATCGAGACCTACAAGATGACCGCTCAGGTCGATCCGCAGGTCAACAAGATCGTCCCGGCCGTCGCCCTCGGGGTTGCGGTGCTGGTCAGTCTGATCGGCATCTGGGTGCCGCCGTGGTGGATGTGGCTGGTGACCGGCATCATGGCCGGTCTGGTCGCTGCCCTCTACGTGCTGCTCAACCGCGCCAAGAAGGGCACCTACAAGCGCTACGAGGGTCAGCCCGGCTCGGCTGAGGTCGCCTTGTCGATGCTCGACAAGAAGAAGTGGGTCTACACTCCCGCCATCACCGCCACCCGCCAGCTGGACGTGGTGCACCGTGCCGTCGGCCCCGCCGGGATCGTGTTGGTCGGCGAAGGGTCACCCGCGCGACTCAAGGCCCTGCTGGGCGCCGAGGCCAAGAAGCACGAGCAGGTCGCCTACGGCGTTCCGGTCACCACCGTGGTGATGGGCGCCGGCGCCGGCCAGGTGCCGCTGGACAAGCTGGCCGATCACCTCAAGAAGTTGCCGGTGGCGCTGCAGCCCATCCAGGTGACCGAGGTGCGGCAACGGCTGCGGGCCCTTGACGCCGTCCGTCCGAAAGCCCCGTTGCCGCGTGGCCCGCTGCCCCAGGCGAAGGGCGTCAACCGCGCCATGCGCGGTCGCTGAGCTTGCCGAGCCTGGTCAACGCCGAACGCATCTCGATCGCGTTCGGCACCCGCATTCTGCTGGACGAGGTCAGTCTGGGGCTTTCCACCTCCGACGTGATCGGCGTGGTGGGCCGCAACGGGGACGGCAAGTCCACCCTGCTCGACCTGCTCACCGGTCGCCGCGAACCCGACTCGGGGCAAGTGGTGCGCACCGGATCGGTGTCGATCGGCCACCTCGGACAGGACGAAGCCTTCCCCGCCGGTGCGACGGTGCGCGAAGTGATCGTGGGCGGGCGTCCCGATCACGCCTGGGCTGCGGACGCCCGCAGCCGTGCCATCGTCACCCAACTACTCGAAGGCGTCTCCCTGGAGACGGACGTCACCAGCCTGAGCGGTGGCGAGCGGCGCAGGGTCAGCCTGGTCGCGCTGATGCTCGGCGGGCACGACCTGCTGGTGCTGGACGAACCCACCAACCACCTCGACGTCGAAGCCGTGGCGTGGCTGGCCGACCACCTCAATAGCCTTCAGGCCTCCGGGACGGCCATGCTGGTCGTCAGCCACGACCGCTGGTTCCTGGACGCGATCTGCACCCGGGTGTGGGAAGTCCACGACGCCGGAGTGGACGCGTATGACGGCGGTTACGCCGCCTACGTGCTGGCCCGGGCCGAGCGGGTCCGGCAGGCCACAGCCAATGAGGCACGTCGGCAGAACCTGATCCGCAAGGAGCTGGCTTGGTTGCGTCGGGGCCCGCCGGCCCGAACCTCCAAGCCGCGGTTCCGGATCGAGGCCGCCAACACGTTGATCGCCGACGTGCCCGACCCCCGCGACACGCTGCGGTTGAAGGAGTTCTCCTCGGCCCGGCTTGGCAAGGACGTCTTCGACCTCAAGCACCTGACCTTCACCCTGCCGGACGGACGGGTGCTGCTCGACAAGCTGGACTGGTCCATCGGGCCCGGTGACCGGATCGGCCTGATCGGGGTGAACGGTGCGGGCAAGACCACCCTGCTGCGACTGCTCACCCACGAACTGGCCCCCACCTCCGGACGGGTGAAGCAGGGCCGCACGTTGCGGATCGGCCACCTCTCGCAGGCGGTGGCGGAACTCGACGGCACCGAACGCGTGCTCGACTCCGTGAACCGCCTCAAGCGCGAAACCAAACTGGCCACCGGGCAGGAGGCCTCAGCCTCGTCGCTGCTGGAAGAGTTCGGGTTCACCGGCGAGAAGCTGATCACCCGAATCGGGGACCTCTCCGGCGGTGAGCAGCGGCGATTGCAGTTCCTGCGGCTGCTGATGGGCGAACCCAACGTCCTGCTGCTCGATGAGCCCACCAACGACCTGGACATCGACACCCTCACCGTGATCGAGGACTACCTCGACACCTGGCCGGGGACGCTGATCGTGGTGACCCACGACCGGTACTTCGTCGAACGGGTCTGTGATGTCACCTACGCCCTGCTGGGCGATGGCCGGTGCGTGCTGCTGCCCGGCGGCATCGACGAGTACCTGGCCCTGCGGCGCCGGAACCAGGCCGCCGTGGTCACGCCCGTCCCAGCGGCAGCCTCGGCCACCGCCCGAGCCTCCGCGGCGGCGCGTCAGGCCCGCAAGGACCTCGCGCGCGTGGAGAACCTGCTCGCCAAGACGGCCGGCCGCATCGAGAAGTTGCATCACGCCATGAGCGAGCATGCCGCGGACTACGCCAAGCTCGTCAGTCTCGGTGAAGAGCTGAGTGCTGCCGAGGCCCAGCACGAGAAGCTGGAATCCCAGTGGCTCGAGCTTGCCGAACTGCTGGAGGGTTGAGCCGGCCCTGGCAGGGCTACTTGCTGGCCCGGGCCAGGGTGCAGGCGTTGTCCATCAGGCTGGGCAACGCCTTGGCCGACAGCACGATGCCCACGTCCACCTTGACGCAGCGCGTCTTGCGCACGACGCCGGCGGCAGTATCCGTGAAGATCACCGCGGCGCGCTTGGCACTCGAGATCCGGTTGCCGTCGATCGTCGGGGTGGCCGTGTTGCCCACCTGGACGCCCACCTGGCCGCCCGTGAAGCGGTTGCCCCGAATCACCGCGGCCGATGACCCGACCACCGCGACCCCGACCCCGTTGTCGCTGAAGGTGCTTCGCTCGATCGAACCCTCGGCCGTCCCGAGGAAACAGGCGCCGCATTCCCCGTTGTCTCGGAAGGTGCTGGTCGCCACGCTGACCCGATGACCGGCGGAGACCGAGATGCCCGCCCACGTGTTGTCGAGGAACTCCGAATCGGTGACCTCGACGGTGGTGCGTCCTGGCGAGGCGGCACCGGCCGTACCGGCCAGGTCGAGGCCGGCTCCGCCCTGGCGGTTGGCGTCGGTCCGGGCGCCGGACAGCCGCACCTGCTCCAGAGCGAGGGTGGTGGACGAGCCGGCGGTCACGACCGTCCCGGGCGCCTTTGGATTGCGCCGCACGGTGAGGTCCCGCAGTCCCACCAGGCTGGCGGCCATCACTAGCACGGACACTCCGGCGGCGTCGGAGAGCAGCCGCGTCTGCTGGCGCCCCCGCCCGGCCAGGGTGATCCCGTCGAGCAGCACCAACGTGTCCTTGAGCCGGTACTCCCCCTTCGCCAGGTAGAGGGTGGCGCCGGGGGCCGCCGTGGCCACGACCTTCGACAGGTCATCCCCGAGCTCGACCTCAACGGTGGTGTCGGTGCCGACCGTCCCGGTCAGGTTGGCCGTCAGCCGGCGCAGGACGGCGCTGGGCACGGCTCCGTCCGCCTGGATCCCGGAGAGGGCGCCGTTGAGTTGGCTGACGAAGTCCGGCTGGGTGCACCCGTTCCGCAGCGCTGCCCGCGCGGCGGCGAGGGCTGAATCCAGTTCCGCCGACGCTGTCGCGAGGGGGTCTGCCGCGGGCGTCTCAGACGGGCCAGACGCCGGGGCCGAAGCTGAGGCAGCGGTCGTCGGCGGGGTCCCATAGGCCGTCACGTAGGCCTGAACCGCTGCCGCCACTGCTGACACTGCAGCCTGGCAGGGGGCCGGGGAAGAGGTGGTCGTTGGGGTTGGCCGCGGGATCGCGCCACAGCCACCACCGACCAGGCTCAACGCCAGGGCGGCAACCCAAACCCGGAGTGCCGTCACTCGCCGAACATACACCGCCACTCTCCCCCTCCCCAGTCAGGACCGGGAAGCACGCCCCGCTCGTGATGTCGAACCGCCAGCCGGCCTGGCAACTGACCCGCAGCCCGGGCAGCGGCGTCAACGGGCTCGATGCCCACGGCACCAGCACGAAGCTGAGCGGTGCGGTGGTGCCACCGAGCTGCGCGCGCACCACCTGCCACAGGGCGCCCACACTGGCGGCCAGCGCAGCCGGATCGGGAGTCGAACGGAAGTTCACCTGCAGCGGGACATAGGTCACGCCGTTGCGGATGACGACCGTGGTGTACTTCCCGACGGCCGCGCCGCTCACCCCGGCGAGCCAGCGCTGCCCGGCCGAGGGCACCAGAGCCGCCAGCAGGCCGGAGTTGAGGGCCACCCGGAGCAGCCCCGCCAGCAACGGCTTGGGCAGCGCCACCGTGATGTAGTGGCCACGGAAAGACCCCAGCGGGACGCTTCGCTTCAGCAGGGCGCCACCGTTGGTGTGGCTGATCTTCTCCTTGGCGGAGTTCCGGAGGTACTCGTCGTCCCCGGAACCACCCACCAGAACGTCGACGTAGTCGGCGATCGTTTCCTTGGTGGTGTTCTCCCCGTTGTTCGTGCTGAGGTCGTCGTCGGCCTGCACCACGTCACGGTCGCGACCGCCCCACAACACGTCCATGCCGGTGCCGCCGACGACCCAGTCGCTGCCGGCGCGGCCCATCAGCAGGTCGGCGCCGTCGCTGGCCACGCCGCTCGCGCCGGGTCGTCCGTCGGTGGCGTCGTTGTTGAGGAACCAGGGCAGCTGGGTCGCGCACGTCGGATCGACCCGGCCATCAGGGCACAAGGTGATCCGACGATTGGGGCGCTTCTTGTCGAACAGGTCGAAGCGGCCCTTCTTCGTGGTGTTGAAGCCGAGCAGGGTTCCGGCGTTGAACGGGCGGTCCCACCCGGTCTCGACGACCTGACCAGCCACGGTGCGGGCCCAGGCGACCCCGAGCGCCTCGGCGCCCGAGACGGCGTCGTCGCCCCAGCCGCCGTCCATCACGTCGTCGTCCCAGCCGCCGAACATCACATCAGAGGAGTAGGCGACGCCTGCGGGCTGGGCCGCGTCGAGGTTGTCGCCCTCATGCCAGACCTCGTCGCCGAACATGACGTCAGCGCCCGTCCCGCCGGACATCCAGTCGTGGCCCCAACCGCCGACCATGCTGTCGGAGCCGGCGTCGCCGTAGAGCACGTCGTTGCCGCCCCCGCCGTACAGCGCGTCGTCGCCGGCCTCGCCGTGCAGCTCGTCACTGCCCCACACATCGAGCAGGCCCGTGTGGCTCCCGGCGACCTGCGCGGCGGTGAGCCGCAGGAACAGCCACGGCCTGGCGTCCGGTCCGCCCTCGGTGTGGTCCAGCAGCACGACCACCCGCAACGCTCGGCCACCGAGCAAGGTCGCGACGCTGCTGCCCACCCCGGTGAGGCCGGCCAGCATGCCGGCAACCGGAACCGCCCGCAGGATGTAGCCGTTGTCGCCGACCAGGACGTCGGAGTCGGCCAGGCTGGCGGCGGTGTCGTCGTTCCGCCCGGCCCTCGTTCCCGCGCCGCCGAACAGCAGGTCATTGCCGTCCGGGCGATCCAGCATCGTGGCCAGCGAGAACACCGCGGAACTGCCGCCGATGATGTCGTCGCTGCCGCCGTTGCCGAACACCACGTCGGCACCGCCACCGGCCTCGATGTAGTCGTCGCCGTCGCCCGCCGCCAACGCTGACGGCGTCAGCACGAGGTGGCCGCCGGCGTCCCGGTGGGCCCCGACCGTGAGGTCGATGGAGCCGTCACCCTGGATGGTGTCGTCGCCCAACTGGCCGAAGATGACATCGTTGCCCGCGCCACCGGCGAGGTAGTCGTCGCCGAAGGCCAAGGCGGCGGCCGCCAAGGCCAGCACGTCATGGTCGAGCAGGGTGATCCGCAGGAAGGAGGGGTTCCAGCCGGTCGGAGTCAGGCTCCAGCTCTGGTCGAGCCGGACGTTGTCGCCGAACAGCAGGTCGGTGCCGGCACCACCGTCGATCCGGTCCCCGCCCACCCCGCCGACGAGCACGTCGCTGTCGGCGCCGCCGCGCAGCGTGTCGCTGCCGCCCAGGGTGTTGCCCCAGCTCGAGACCCGGCGTTGCAGCAGGCCGCCTTGGAGGGTCTGGGCCAGGTAGCCGAGGTCGCCGACCGCCACGTCGTCGCCAGCGCCGGAGTCGATGACATCCGCCCCCGTACCGCCCAGCACGATGTCGGGGCCCACGCCGGTAGTCAGCAGGTCGGCTCCGGCGACAGCGGGATCGGTGCTGAGCACAAGCCCGACCAGGGTTTCGGTGTTACGCGAGAAGTCGCCGGGCCCGCCGTGGCCGGCGGCGCCGACCGCCAGGGCCAGCAGGCCCGCGTACTCGGCCACGGTCAGCACGCCGTCGGCCAGCACCGAGAAGTCCGGCAGGGCGCCAGCGGCGAACCACAGCACCAGGCCGCGGTCACCGATGACCAGATCGGCGCCGCTGCCGGTGGTGATGCTGTCGTTGCCCTGCCCGCCGAAGACCACCAACCCGAGGGTCGAACCGCTCGCGTCCACCACGTCGTCGTCGGCGGCGGACGGGCTGGCGAGGTCGGGTCCCTGGGTGTTGAGCACGAGGTGGCCGTCGGCGCCGTCGGTGAGAGTGACGGTCACGGCGTCGTTGCCCAGCCCGGTGTTCAGCCAGGTCGTCGTCCGCAGGGCCGGACGGTGGAACGTCCCGTCGATCGTGATGGTGTCGGCACCGTAGCCGCTCCAGATCCGGACCCCGCCGGCAAGATCGCCGTCGGCGGCGGCCCGGTAGCTGATCCCGGCCGGCGCGAGCCCGACGATGGCGATCTCGGCCGCCGTGTCGATGGCGGCGTCGCGGAGGCGGGCGGCGGCGATCTGGTCGGTGATCAGGACGTTGCCGTCGCCGACGAGGGAGTTGACGTCGCTGATCTGCAGGGTGTGGTGGCCGCTGCCGAGGCTCAGGTTCAGGGTGCCCAGTAGATCGTCCAACACGCCGCCCAGCAGGTCCGGGTGACCGGCCAGCGGCACGTCGGCGATCGAGGACACGTAGATTCGGTCGTCGCCGGGCCCGGCGGACACGTTCGTCACCGCGGTGGTGCCGCGAACGTTGAGCACGTCGCTGCCAAGGCCGAGATCGAGGTTCAGCGTCTCCACGCCGGCGTAGGTGACCCCGTCCATCCGCTGCAGGCCATCGATCGCCGAGCCGGCACCGGTCGCGATCAGCTGGATGTCGCGCGGGTTGGCGGGATCCTCGTTCACCTCGCCACGGAAGCCGATCAGGTAACCGGCCCCCGCCTGCCACACGTAGACGCTGGGGGCGCACGGGGTCTCGTCCAGCAGGCCGCAACTCGTGGTATCGGGGAACAGCCACGCCTGCAGGGTCGCTGCCAGCGCCGAGGCCGCCGTCCCGACGGCCACGGTCAGCTGGCCGATCGCCGAGGCGACGCCGCCGACCAGCCGCGACAGGGTGAGGGTGAAGCTGGTCACACCGGCGAGCGGGGTGAGCGAGTACAGCAGGTCCAGCGGACGCCCCATCGCGTCAAGGGCTGCCCTGGCGATCATGTCCAGCCCGGTCACGGTGGTCTTCGTCAGCCAGCCGAGGTTGTCGTTGCCGTCGCCGGAGTCGTCGAGGGTGACGGTGTCGTTGCCGGGCCCGCCGTCGATCAGCAGCGTGGCGGCGAGCAGGTCGAGCAGTCCCGCCGCGGTACCGACGCGGATGGTGTCGTCGGCGGCGCCGCCGTCCACCCGGGTGTGCCCGTCGATGGCGCGAATGATGAGCGTGTCGGTGCCGCCTCCGGCGGCGATCTCGGTGGTGCCGGCATGGGTGGCTTCCACGACGAGGTGATCGTTACCAGAGCCGAGTGTCAGCGCGAGGACCTCGAGGTCGGTGTAGCTGACCCCCACGCCCATGCCGAGCCCGGTGACCATCGCGGCCGTCACGGTCCCGGCCGGGCTGCTCAGGCTCGCCGAGTCGTTCAGCACGAGTTCGTCCACCTGAGCGCTTTCGATCGCCGCACCGGTGGTCGCGGTGACCGGCAGCGGGTACCCGGAGAACTCACCAGGCAGCAGGATCGGCAGGTAGGCGTCCAGCTCGATGGCGTATTCGGGTGCCGGGTCGTTGCCACCGACGACCGTCAGCGCGCCCGCGATGTCGGCCAGCGTGGTGAGGGCCGGCAGCGTGACGCCGACCGGCAGGTACCGGGTCGGGATGGACGACGCCCCGCCGGCCACCAGGACCTGGTCGCTGCCCAGCCCGCCGAAGATCGAGACCGCCACGTCCGCAGCCGTGGAGAGCACATAGAAGATGTCGTTGCCCTGCTGGCCGTAGAGGCTCACCCGCTCGACCGCGGTGAAGGTGAGCGTGATGCCACTGCCGTAGAGGCCGTTGGCGGTGACGATGAAGACGTTGTTGGACTCGTCGCCGACCAGGATCACCAGGTCGTTGCCCCCGCCACCGTCGACGGTGACCGGGGCGTTCACGGCATAGCGGATGAGATCGGAGCCGGCGCCGGCGTTGATGGCGGTCAGCGAATCCGAGCTGGCGAAGGTGCGCACCACGAAGATGTCATTGTCGTCGCCGCCGCTCAGGGACAACGTGGCGCGGTTGTGGAAGACCTCGAAGATGTCGTTCCCGGAGTTGCCCGCGATGCTCGTCGCGTGGCTGACACCCCGGGAGAGATCACCGCGGGTCGAGGAGAAGTCATTGGTCATCGGGAACTCGGCGTCGCCGACGTAGCTCGTGAACAGCTGGCCGATCCGCACCAGGTCGCCACCGGTACCCAGGTCGATGCTCAGCGGGGCCGCCGTGTCATCGAGGGCCACCCGATCGTCCCCGCCGAGGGTATTGAGCTCGACCGTGGTGATACCGACAGCGTGGGTGACCTGCTCGGCCGCCGTGAACTGCCCCGAGACCAGCCCGGAGAGCAGGGCGACCAGGCCAGCGTTGGCGTTGGCGCGCAGCAGCAGGGTGTCCGAGATGCCCGTGCCGTTGATGATCACGGTGTGCTGGCCGGCGGCGTCATCGACGACGTCGACCCGGGAGTTGCCGTTGCCCCAAAGGTTGACGGTGGTCACGTCGGCGCCGGAGCCGCCGTCGATGCGCAGTCGACCGAGCAGCGCGTTGGCGGTGGCAGCGGACGGATCGGGCACCGGGTTCACGGTGACGCGGTCGATCCCGGCGTTGCCCCAGACTCCGGTGGTGGCGCTGGTGCCGGTGACCGCGAGGGTGTCGCTGCCACTGCCGAGGAAGACCTGCAGCAACTCCGCGGCCAGGTAGTCGATCCAGTCGACCAGCCCGAGCCCGGTGATTCGGGTGGCGCTCAGGGTTCCGATCAGGTCGGCGTTCGAGCCGGTCGAATCCAGCACCACCGTGTCGCTGCCGCCGTTGCCGTTCACGGTGACCTGGCCGGCGATCCCGGTGAGGTCGCCGCCGAGGCCTGCGGGGCCGGAACCGAACCGCACGGTGTCGGGTCCGAGACCCGTGTCGATGCTGGTGGTCAGCGTCGAGGTGCCCCGGACGATGAGGGTGTCCCCACCCGAACCGAGGGTGAGCTGCAGCGCTTCCAGGCCGAGGTAGACGACGCCGTCGCTCATGCCGAGGCCCGTCACGGTCGTCTTCGTCACGGTGCCGGTGTTGGCGGCCACGTCCACGGCATCGGAGAGGGTCAGCACGTCGTTGCCGGCGAGTTCGCCGGAAGTCCCGCCGTCGACGGTGAGCAGCGCCGCGATGGCGTTGAGGGTGCCGTTGACGTTGGACCAGGTGGCATCCGTCACGGCCAAGCTGTCAGGGCCGGCGGTGCTGCCCACGTCGATCTGGTCGTCCCCGGTGCCGGTGTTGATCAGGTGCGGTACCACGATCGAGCGGACGGCGACCCGATCGCCGCCACCGAGGGTGTCGAGGAGGACGTGCTCCACCCCGAAGCTCAGCGTCACCCAGGCATCGGTCGTGGTGCGCGCCTTGATCTCGCCGCTGCTGACCACCACGTCCTCACGCTGGCTGGTGCCCAGGACTTGCAGCGTGTCGTCTCCCTCGGAGGCGGTCACGGTGGTGGTGGCGCCGCCTGCGCCGCGCAGCTCGACGCGGATCAGGTCAGCGCCGCCCAGCGGGTTGAGGGTGGCTGTCCCCGTCCACGGCTGGGCGCTGCGGCCAGCAGCACCCACCGCGACCTGGCCGTCGGCGTCACCGATCAGGAACGAGTTGGCGACGGAGGTGCCCGTCAGCACGGCGAGTTCGAACTGCGAGCCGAGGTCCTCAGCGGTGGCACCCGCCAGGAAGTCGGTTCCGGTCGCGGTGCCGAGCACCAGCAGGTTGTTGTAGAGCCCCACGTCCTGGGTCACGGTCTCGACGATGGTGTCGGTACCGCCGGCGTCGGTGAAGACGTCCTGGCCGGCGCCGCCGGTCACGATGTCGTCGCCCAAACCCGAGTCGAGGCGGTCGGCGAACGGCGAACCGATCAGCCGGTCGGCGTCGGCCTCGCCACGCAGGGTCAGCGCCGCGCGGTCGGTGGTGAGCCCTGACGCGTCGATCGTGTCGTTTCCGGCACCGGCTTCGATGGTGAGGCTGTCCCCGTCGGAGCGGACGGCACCGGTCACCCAGACCGTGTAGGCACCCGTCCGGACGACCCGGAGCTCGGTGCCGATGTCAGTCGCGGGGTGATCCGCCACGTTCACGGCGATGCTGTCGGCGCCGGCCGAGCCGCGAACCACGACCGCGTCGGCACTCCCGGTCCCCAGGACCAGGGTCAGCGTCGTGATACCCGCGTCACCGGCCAGGTCGTCGACCGTCAGCGTGTCGCCGCCGGCGCCGGCCTCGACGGAGAGCTCCTCGACACCGGTGGCGGTACGGCTGGCGCCGCCCAAGGTGAACACGATCGCGTCCTGGCCGCTGCGGCTGGCGGTGCCGATGCCGAGGGTGTCGGCGCCACCCGTGAGGGTCACCAGCAGGCTGTCCTGACCCGCGCCACCGTCCATCACCGTGTTGCGGGTACCGGCCAGGGACGCCTCCAGGTCGTCATTGCCGGCGTCGCCGTACATGGCCGCCGTGTAGCCGTTGCCCAGCAGTCGGTCGTTGTCGCCGCCACCGTGCAAGGTCACCGCGCCCGTCCCGGTGTGTTGCAGCAGGTCGTCGCCGTCGCCGCCCGAGAGGTCGCCGCCGCCCGTGCCGGAGGCGGTGATGATGTCGGCGCCGGTCCCGCCACTCACGGTGGCGGTGCCGGAGCCCTCGACACTGATGAGGTCGTCGTCGGCCCCGGCGTCGATGGTGACCGGGACCGAGACCGACGGGTCGACGAAGAGCTGGTCGTTCCCGGCGCCGAGGTTTCCGACGATGCTGGTGACGCCGGCGTAGGTGTTGCTGCGGCCGAAGGCCGTGACCTTGATGGTGGCACCGGAGGCAGCGGAGCTCAGCTGTTCGATCCGGTATTCCTCACTGGTGTCCAGCACCGCGATGTTGCGGAACTGGGCTCGCTCGCCGGTGTTCAGCACCAGCGTGCCGCCAGACCACGACTGGGCGGCCGCCTGGGTGCTGCCCGCGTTGCCGGCCAGGTAGGTCGGCACCGGCAGCTGCAGGTAGCCGAGGGTGAAGTAGGCGGTCTTGCTGAAGGTCCAGAACAGGAACTTGATCCGGACGTTGATGGCGAGCTCGACCTTCACCCTGCCGCCACTGGAGACGTTGGCCGTGTCGACGGCGAAGCTGGCGCTGATGCCGACACCGAGCAGCGTGAAGCCGAACGCGCGCACCTTGACCTCCGCCGACACGCTGAGGCTGAAGTAGTAGGTGCCGTCGGGGCGCGAGATGGAGGCGACCCGGAAGTTGAAGTCACCGCGGATCCCGAAGCTGCTCGACCCGATCTGCAGGTAGCCGTGCAGGCTGACGTCGAAGCTGCCGTTGGACCACAGGCTCACCGAACCGCTCAGGCCGACCAGACCGAACAGCTTCAGCGAAGCGGTGGCACTGAGGTGCCAGGCGTTGCCGTTGACTTCGACGAGCAGTGCAGCGTCGAAGGTGATGATCTTCAGAATGCTGACGGTGCCGGTGAGGCGCAGCAGGAAGGAATTCGGCGCGATCCCCAGCAGCGTCGCGTTCGAGGTGTTGAGCTGCAGGGTGCCGGCGGCATCGATGCTGAAGACGGTGGCATCCGCTTTGGCGCTGACGTTGAGGGTCATGGCGAAGCCCGGGTTGGCGCCGCCCACGACGGCCGCACCGCCGTCGGCCCGGAAGGCGAGGCCGCCGATGGTGAATCCGAGAGCGAACTGCAGCTGGAAGCCGGCGGGCGAGATCGTGATGTCGACCGAGCCCTGACCCGAAGCGAGGTCGATCAGGTTGATGCTGCCGTCGATCCGCACCCGGAAGCCGACCGCGACGCTGGTCCCGTTGAAGTCCTGGGTGGTACCGGTGGTGTTGATGGCCATGTAGGCGTTCGCCGTGAAGCCGAGGCCGATGCTCTGGCCCAGCGTGCCGACCGAGAAGTCGAACCGGGCGACCAGGCCGTCCGCATTCAACCGGAAGCCGGTGTTGCTCAGCGTGACCGTCCCGATCGGGTTGAGATCCATGGTGCCGTTGATGATCAGTTGGATCTGGGAGGTGCTCACCTCGAGCTGCACCTCGCCACTGATGGTCAAGGTGGAGAGCAGCTTGACCTCGCCACCCATCAACAACCGGAAGCCGCCCGTGATCGACAAGGTGGCGTCCTCGACGACGAGGTTGTGGTTGGCGTCGCGCTTGAAGCCATTGAAGCGCTCGACGCCGGCGATGGTCTGGTACTGCACGCCGAAGGTCTGGATGGTCCGCGGGGCGGCGAAGGTGTTGATCTCCAGCAGGAACTGGCCGTTGAAGTTGACGCCGGGGATGGCGTTCGAGCCCACGGTGAGCTGGATCCGTCCGACGATGCCGGTCTCGACGCCCACGTACGCGGCCAGGTTGACGACCCCGGTCACCGATCCCAGGAACGGGAAGGTCCCGCCCAA
>JBAVKY010000035.1:0-3427 GCA_049688555.1 Propionicimonas sp. | reverse complement strand
GCACCGGCCGACGCCGGCCCGAGCGCCGCGCCGCCGACGGGGCGCCGCCGGATCGCCCGACGGACGAGCCCCGAGGCATTCCATCCAGACGACGTCGCGGACCCGCACTTCCTGGGCCTCGAGCTGCACCAGCTGGCCTACGAGCAGATCCGGGACTCGGTTGACTCGCTCGTGTGGGTGCTGCAGGCCGTTGCCGGTGCGCCGAGTGCAGCCGAGCGACTACCCTCGGACGGGTAGGTCGGCGAAGGCTGGCCCGGCGTGCCGACGCCATCGGCGGCGCGGGAGAGGTCAGGTGGGTACGGTGCGGGTGCTGATGACAGGCGGGTCTGGCTACATCGCGAGCCACACGGCCGTCCAGCTGATTGCAGCCGGGCATGAGCCGGTCCTGCTGGACAATCTGAGCAACTCCAAGACCACGGTCATCGATCGGATCGAGCAGATCACCGGCGTCAGGCCCGAATGCATCCTCGGCGACGTCCGGGATGAGTCCCTGCTGTCCGAGCTGCTCTCGGCGAAGCCAACCGACGCGGTGATCCACTTCGCAGGACTGAAGTCAGTCGGGGAGTCGGCCGCCAAGCCGCTGGAGTACTACGACAACAACGTCAACGGGTCGATTGTGCTGGCTCGGGCCATGCGCCGCACCGGCGTGCGCAACCTGGTGTTCTCTTCCTCGGCCACCGTCTACGGGGACCCGGAGGTCGTGCCGATCACGGAAGGTGCCCCCACGTCCCCGGCCAACCCCTACGGCCGCTCCAAGTTGATGGTCGAGGAGATCCTGGGCGACCTGGTGCGCGCGGAGCCGGACTGGTCGGTCACGCTCCTGCGGTACTTCAATCCGATCGGCGCCCACCCCAGCGGGCTGATCGGTGAGGATCCCCATGGCATTCCCAACAACCTGACCCCCTACATCACCCAGGTTGCGGTAGGTCGCCTTGAGCGGCTGAACGTCTTCGGGGGTGACTACCCGACCATGGACGGCACGGGGGTGCGCGACTACATCCACGTCCTCGACCTCGCCGACGGCCACATCGCCGCGCTGCAGCACGGACAGGCGCATCCCGGGCTGCACGTCTACAACCTCGGGACGGGAACCGGCAGCAGCGTCTTGGACGTGCTCCGCGCATTCGAGCGTGCCGCCGGAAGGACCATCCCCTACCAAGTCGTCGCCCGGCGCCCAGGCGACATCCCAGCCTGCTGGGCGGATCCCGCTCGGGCAGTCACGGAGCTGGGCTGGCGGGCGATTCGAAGCCTGGACGACATGGCAGTCGACTCCTGGCGCTGGCAGTCCCTGAATCCGGCGGGTTACCCCGACGCGCGGTGAGGATCGGCCAGGGCGTCACGGCGCGTCTGGTCGATCCTCACCCGGTCAGAGCGCGCGGCGCAGCGCCGGCAGCGTCTCAGCCAGCGCCTCCTGCCAGGGCCGCATCTCCGGCAGCCCGACGGCAGCCCACCGATCGTGGCCCAGCACGCTGTAGGCGGGTCGGGGTGCGGGTCGGGGGAAGGAAGCCGTGTCGGTTGGCCGCACTCGGTCGGGGTCGGCTCCGATCAGCCCGAAGATCTCCTGGGTCAACCCGAACCATGACGTCTGGCCGCTGTTCGTGCCGTGGTAGATACCTGCGGGCGCGGCAGACTCGGCGAGCAGCCGGATCTGGTGCGCCAGGTCACGGGCTGCGGTGGGCTGGCCGATCTGGTCGTCGACGACGCTGAGGGTCTCGCGCTGCCGCTCAAGGCGCAGCATGGTCTTCACGAAGTTGTTGCCGTGCTCGCCGTAGAGCCAAGCGGTGCGAACGACGTACCCGGAATCCGGCAGCAGCCCCAGGACCGCTCGCTCGCCGACGAGCTTGGTCTGCCCGTAGACGCTGGCCGGCCCGGGCTCGGCGTCCTCGGCGTAGGGCGTGCTTCCCGTGCCGGGGAACACGTAGTCGGTGCTGACGTGGAGCAGCCTGGCCACGCCAGCGGCGGCCGCGGCGCGGGCCAGGTGCTCGACCGCCGTCCCGTTGATCGACAGCGCGGTGGCGCGATCAGTCTCGGCAGCATCAACCGCGGTGTAGGCCGCAGCGTTGACCACGACAGTCGGCCGGAAACTGGCGAAGGCTGCGTCGACTGCCGCCGGGTCGGTGATGTCCACGTCCGCCCGGTCGATTCCCACGACGTCCTGATCGGCCAGGGCGGCGAGCAGCTCGCGGCCCAGCTGTCCCCAGGATCCGACGATGAGCCAGGTCATCGAGCGGCCCTCGTGCGTTCCTTGAGCGGACGCCACCAGGACTCGTTCTGCTGGTACCAGGCCACGGTCTCGGCCAGCCCCTGCTCGAAGCCGACTGCTGGCGCGTAGCCGAGCTCGGCGGAGATCTTTGAGATGTCCACTGAGTAGCGCAGGTCGTGGCCGAGGCGGTCGGCGACCGGGGTGACCCGCTCCCATCCGACGCCCATGGCCGCAAGGATCCTGGCGGTGAGCTCCTTGTTGGTCAGCTCAGTTCCCCCACCGATGTTGTACACCTCGCCGGGCCGTCCCTTGGCCAGAACCAGGGCGATGCCCCGGCAGTGGTCGTCGACGTGCAGCCAGTCGCGAACGTTGGAGCCGGTTCCGTAGAGGGGCACGTTCCGGCCGTCCATCAGGTTGGTCACGAACAGCGGGATGACCTTCTCGGGGAACTGGTGGGGGCCGTAGTTGTTCGAGCAGCGCGTTACCCGCACGTCAAGTCCGAAGGTGCGGTGATAGGCCCGGGCGATGAGGTCGCTGGATGCCTTCGACGCCGAGTAGGGTGAGTTGGGCTGGAGCGGGAAGTCCTCGCGCCATGAGCCCGCGCTGATCGACCCGTACACCTCGTCGGTCGAGACGTGCACGAAGGTGCTCACCCCCGCGTTGAGGGCCGCCTGGAGTAGTTGCTGGGTGCCCAGCACGTTGGTCAGCACGAACTCCGCAGGACCGGTGAGCGATCGGTCCACGTGGCTCTCGGCGGCGAAGTGCACGATCGCGTCGTGCCCGCTGACGATCTGGGCAAGCAGGGCCTGGTCACAGATGTCGCCCAGCACGAACCGGTAGGTGGGCAGTGCCTCGACCTCGGTCAGGTTGGTGAGCGTGCCAGCGTAGGTCAGCTTGTCCAGGACGGTCACCTCAGGATTGACAACTTCTGGATAGCATCCAGAAAGCAGGCGCCGGACGAAGTTGGAGCCGATGAATCCGGCTGCCCCGGTGACTAAAATGCGCACCCACAGATCTTACCCCATCGTTGATCGCGCCCATCCGTGACGCGGGTTGCCCGGTACGATCGCCGAGACGTGGGCAGGTGGTCGATCTTCGGTTCGGCGCGCACCCGGCAGGGAGGTGCGCCCTTGGGTTCCGTGAATTCAGTCGCTGGCTGAATTGACTGACGTGAATCGAATGACTGGAATTGGGTGACTGGAAACGGAGGTCCGGAATGAAGGG
>JBAVKY010000034.1:0-2249 GCA_049688555.1 Propionicimonas sp. | reverse complement strand
GCGCAGGGCGATGCGTTGGTCGAGGGCGGCGAAGGTGCCGAGTTTGATGCGGCGGCGGAGGGTGGGTTGGCCGACGAGGAGGCCGGCGAACGGGGAGTGGGAGTCCATGTCGGCGTTGGTGAGCAGTCGGAGTTCTTCGAGTTGGTCGGTGGACAGCAGGTGGGCTTCGTCGAGGATGAGGATCACGGTGCGGCCGCGTTCGTGTTCTTCGGCGGCGAGTAGTTCGGCGGTTTGGGGGATGAGGCTTGCTTTGTGGAAGCGGGGGGTTCCGCCGAGGGCGGTGACGATGCCGGCGTAGAGGCCGCGGCCGCCGACGGCGGGGTTGCCCAGGTAGATGGTGGTGTGGCGGGAGGGGTCCAGGGTGGCGAGGGCGGCGCGGACTGCGACGGTTTTGCCGGCGCCGACCTCGCCGGTGATGACGCCGAGGGCACGTTCGTGGATGCACCAACAGATCCGGGCGACGGCTTCGGCGTGGCTGGTGTGGCGGTGCAGCATGCCGGGGGCCAGGGCGCGACCGAACGGCATGCGGGTGAAGCCGTAGTGGGCTTGGAGGCGGTCGAGGGTCACAGCTGCTCCTGCGGGTTGATGTAGTCGTGGTGGGTGGGGTCGAGCAGGTCGAGCAGGTCGGTTTGGCGGAGCACGTCGTGGCTGCCGGGGTGGGTGGCGGGGTCGTTCATGGCGGCGTAGTTGACCCGCTGCGCGAGGGCTGCGGTGTGCCGGTCACGGACCAGGGCGAGGTAGTCGATGCCGGTGGCCGGCGCGGGTGTGGTGTCGGTTTTGGTGGCGGGGTGGACGTGGCGGCCGATCTGGTGCGCGACGGCGGCGCCCATGTCCCGGCCGGCGTAGCGCACGGTGAGGTCGGTCAGGTCGAAGGGGTCGAAGACCAGTTCGACGCGGCGGCCGATCAGGGCGGCGTCGACTTCGTAGGTGTTTCCGTGCAGGGACACGGTGGCGGTCTTGGTCACCTGGCGGTGTTCGGACCACAGGAATGCTTCGCGTAGCTGCGCCGGGGCCGGCACCGGCGGTGACCCGGCGGCCAGGAACCGGGTCAGGGGTGTTTGGCCGGTTTCGGTGTGGACACGCTGGTGGTACACGGTTTCGACCCAGGCTGCGAAAAGTTCGTTCAACGCGGCCAGACCGTCGAGGTTGGCCAGTGCTGCGGGGGCGGCGAGTTCGATGAGGAACTGGTCTCGGACGGTGCGGAAGAACCGTTCGATCTTGCCTCGGCCTGCGGGTTGCCCAGGTCGGGAGTGGGTCAGCCGGATCCCGAGGACCGCCAGGGCGCGGAGCAACTGTTTGGACACCATCGCGGCCCCGTTGTCGAGGTACACCACGTGGGGGATGCCGCGGGCGGCGAGCCCGGCCCGTAGGGCGGCCGCGAGGTGGAGGGTGTCTTCGCTGTGGCCCCACCGGTAGCCGGTCAACGCGCGGGAGTGGTCGTCGATGAACGCCATCAGATAGGTCTTGCGTCCGCCGATGACCGGCCCGTGCAACGCGTCCCCGGTCCAGCGGTCGTTCGGGGTGGCGGCCTCGAACCGGCCGAACCCCTTGGGTGCCTGCCCGTCGGGACGAGTGTTCAACTCCAGGCGGGCGAAGTGTCGTTGCAGGGTCCGCGGCGAGGGCACCACCCCGCCGGTGTGCTCGGCCAGGATCGCAGCAACCTGCGCCGCGGTACGTCCGGGGACCTCCCGTTTCAATGCCGCCGCCAACTCGAGGACCTGCGCGGGTGTTCGTGGGTCGGCGTGCCGCCCGGAAGGGACCAGGGCGTCGAACCCGCCGGCCCGCCACGCCCGGATCCACCGGTCCAGACTCGCCCGCGACACCTGGACC
Organism: Propionicimonas sp.; assembly: GCA_049688555.1. Lineage (GTDB taxonomy): Bacteria > Actinomycetota > Actinomycetes > Propionibacteriales > Propionibacteriaceae > Propionicimonas. The sequence goes on along the minus strand of JBAVKY010000034.1, from coordinate 419 downwards.
CTCTCCCCCGAGGGGCCGACGTGCTCGACGGCGGCGAGCTGGCGGACCAGCACCCCGCGCTGGCGGGTCGTCAACGACGCGTCGGCCGCTTCACGGATCACCGCATAGCGGAACAGGGCGACATCCCGCGCCCGCCCGGCTCGCCTGCCCTCGCTGTCGCCGGTTCTGTGTTGGTGGCCCATCGCTACCCCTTCGCGTCGTCCGAAACGTGTCCGGTCCGAGCGTGGCGGGCCCGATCAGGCTCGCCAAGGGTCAACTCGTGTTGCTCACCACCCCACCCCCGCCGGCGGGGCGAGCAACCGTCCCGCCGACGCTCGGGCGGCGAACTCCCACGGCCCGACCGGCGACAACCTGACCACCACCGCGGCCGCCGCCCGCCCGATCACCTCCACAGCGTCGGCGACCACCGAGCCCCGCGG
>JBAVKY010000033.1:0-2917 GCA_049688555.1 Propionicimonas sp. | reverse complement strand
CCGGCGGTGGTCAGGTTCTGCTCCTGCCCGTACAGGCGCAGCGTGCGGGTGTCCCCGCCGTGGTCGCGGACGGTGTTGATGGTCTCCACCAGCATGCCGCCGGAGCCGCAGGCCGGATCGACGATCTCTTCACCAGGCTGCGGGTCGAGAATGCGCACGATCAGCCGCACGATGGCGCGTGGCGTGAAGAACTCGCCGGCCTTCGCTCCGGAGGCGTCGGCGAACATCTTCAGCATGTACTCGTAGGCACCGCCGAGCAGGTCGTTGGACACGTGCGATGGGTCCAGCTGCAGGCCCTGGAAGGCCTGCACCAGATTGACCAGGCTGGCCTCCGGGAGGCGCTCCTTGTTCGCCCAGGCGGCGTCTCCGAACACCCCGGCCAGGGTCTGCGGGTTGGCCTGCTGGATGCGGGAGAACGCGGTCTGGATGGCATGGCCCAGGTTCGAGGTGGTGGTGGTCACGTCCGCCCAGCTGGTGCCAGCAGGGAGGGCGAACCGGTGATAGTCGGCCTCCACCTCCGGGTCGACGTCGGACCCGAACTCCTCGACGGCCTGTGCGCGCTCCCAAGCGTGGGTGTCGGACAGCCACTTCCAGAACAGCATGGGGAACACGTAGTTCTTGAAGTCACCGGGATCCACCGGCCCGCGCAGCGCGTTCGCCGCGTCCCACAGCCGCTTCTCCAGATCTTGCTGACTGATCACACCCACTCCACCCGTCAGGCGGCCACCCTTGACGCGGCCGCACTTCTTCCATTCGACATTCTGCCGACTGCGCATGACAGAACGGCCGGTCACCGTGCGGGTTTCGTCGGGTTTCGGGCTCCGCGCCGACCATGTCAACTACGTGCGGCGGCGGATGCCGCTCCGTCGGACCGGCATCAAGGTGGGACCGGCGGGGGTGGCCACGGCGTGGGGCCTGGTGGTGCGCGGGGCCGCCTGCCGTGCGGGCAGCCTGCTTTCGTCGTGCCGCCGGAGGATCCGCATCCAGATCTGGAAGAGCTGGTAGGCCTTCCTGAGCCTTCGCTCTGCCTCGGTGCGTGGAGGTGGCAGCGGGAGTCCGCCGAGTACCTCGAGGATCCAGTTGGAGTTGCGGTCCGGTTCCCCGGCCAGATGGTCAGCGGTGGCGGTCAGAAGTCCTTCGCCGGTCTTGATGGCCAGCTGCCCGAGGTCCGGATCGCCGGGCTGATGAGGATCTCCAAGCGTTCGATCCGGTCCGCCAGCTCCCTGACGGTTGTGGTCTGCTGTTCGAACTGCAGCAAGAGCGCGGTCAGCGAGTCGCTGAGCAGTTGCTCGATCTCGGTCATGTTGAGGTCGTCCTATCTGTCCACGGGCCGGCAGGGCTGCTTGCGCTCCTGCCAGGTGCAGGTGGTCCAGCCCGGATCGGTGAGGACCTGCATCGGTTGTCCCTTGACTGTCACGACCTCCGTGGGAAGCCCGGAGATCCGATCCCAGCCCCACGCGACCGCCGCCAGCATCAGCACCAGGACCAGGCCCCCCGTGAGCGACAGTGGCCACAGCAGCGCGCGCCTGGTCCACGTCGAGACTTGCTGCGTGCTGGAGCGCATGTAGCCGAGGTGCCGGTCGATATCGGCGCTGGTTGAACGCAGCTCGGCGCGAAGATGCTTCGTGAAGTCGTCCACGTGCCATTCGAGCTGCGCCTGCATCGCCTCGGCCAGTTCCGCCACCTGGTCGGCTGTCTGCCGCGTGAGGGCGGCCTGCTGAACGTTGCTGCTCGCGCGCAGCCGGGCTTCCAGGTCGGCCAGCGACCGGGTCTGTGGCGTATCCGGCGAGCCGGGCAGTGGTGAAGTCATCGGAGTAGAGAGCCCCTCTCAATCGGATGGGTTGGGCGCCCGCCTGCAGGCGAACACTGATGTAGTCCCGCCCAGCACGGGTGACCTCGACGTGCTCTCGCAGGGCGGCCAGGACGCTCGCCCTGTCGGTGACCCGCCCTGCGGCGACTTCCTCGACGAGCCAGTTGGTGAGCAGGTCGCGAGCGCCCGCTCGGTCGGCGGTGGTGCGAGCAGCCGCTGCGGCGAACAGCTCGTGAGCGGGTGGCTGGACCAGCCGGGCCCGGCCCGGGTCGTCCGGGCGGGCCCAGCCCTGCTCGTGGTTCCATGCGTCTCGCACGTGGTCGAAGTCGGTCCGCCACGACGGGGGTGCGGGGTTGAACGCCCTACCGCTGTTCAACTCCACCCGGGCGATCAGGACATGCACATGCACCCCCTGCGGGCTCTCCAGATGGCCGTGCTGGACAGCGGTCCAGGCGTAGCCGTCGTCGGGGAGCCCGGCGAACGCGAGGTGCTCGAAGTCAGCCAGCACACGAGTGAGCTGCTCTCGCGTCGGGCGATCCTCTGGGTGAAACGCGATCACCGCCGAGGAGTAGCGGTGCACCGTGCCGAGGCTGTCTGCGACCGCCGCCACCTGCTGCGGATCGCCGACCAGGACCTCGACGTGCTCCCGCTCACGGCCCTGGTGGTCCCGTCTACCCGTCAGGTAGGCCACGGCTCGGCCGGCCGACCCTGTGCCGTGCGCCAGGAACTTGATGTGCACGGTTCAGCACTCCCCCGAGGGCCGCATGGCGTCCGACCCAGCGCTGAAGTTGGGGGCCGCGGTGGTGGCAGCTTCGGAAGAACCGCCGGCCAGCACCTCGTCGATGCGCCGCTCAATCACTCGCAGCGCCACCAGCCCGCCGGGCGAGAACGGCCCTCCGGTCGCGTGGAGGAAGCGGGCGATCTGGTTCAGGTTGTTGCCCAGCCTCGCCAGCTGCGCGACAACCGCGGGATCGGCCGACGGTGGGACCGCCCGGCCCAGCCCTGCGCGTCGCCGCGGAGGGCGGCGGCGCACGAGTCCTGCCTGCGCTTCGGCATCGAACGCGGCCACGGCAGCGCGCACCCAGTCCGACACCGTCAGCCCCGCGG
>JBAVKY010000032.1:0-5665 GCA_049688555.1 Propionicimonas sp. | reverse complement strand
AGCCGGGCTGGAGCGCACAGTAGCGGAGCCACTCCGGACGCACCCGGTACAGCGAGAACGCCGACCAGTCGAGAGACTTCTTCGGAAAGCGGGCGGAGAAGACCGACGCGGCGGCGTCCAGGTCGGCGCCTTCGAGGCGGACGGCCTCGCCCTCGATCTGCAGCGTGATCGACGGCCAGCCGACGACCACCGCGACGTGAGGGTTGTGGCTCTGGTTGACCACCTTGCGCGTGGCGGTCTTGGTGTTGAACAGCAGGTCGCCGGCGGGCGTGACGGCCAGCTCGACGAGCGCGGCCTCGGGGCGTCCCTGCGGGTCGACCGTCGAGACCACGGCCTGCCCGGCCTCAACGATGAAGTCAACGAACTGCGCTTGAGTCAGATACGGGTTGGTCATCTTTCGAGACTACGAAGCCGACGGGGTCGTCGCAGGCGGTTGCGCAACTTCTTGTACGCCCTCCTTCCGTGCGAGTCGCTGCCTCGACGGGCCCGTGGTGCGCGCCCCGGACCCCGAGCGATAGGCAAAGCCCGGAGATCGCTACTCGAACGCGATCTCTAGGAGCTGTCGGAGGGCCGCCTGTTTCTCCGGGTCCCCGGAGTACTGCGCGAGCCGTGCCAGCGCTGCGTCGTAGACCTCACTGTCGGCGCGTTGCCCGATCACCCACACCACCGCCACCGTGCCGTCGGCGTGCACGCGGTAGACGATCCGGTAGACGCGGGGGATCCCGGTCGTCAGCGTCCTGATCGGCTAGGTCGTCCAGGTCGATGCCGAGTTCGGCGGCAACGTCAGCCAGGTCTCGCAGCGGGCCCTCAGTGGTGGCCATGCGGGTGATCGCAACAGCGAGAAGCCGAAGGTCCTCTTCGCGATCCTCGATCTCGTCGAGCCGCTCCATCAGGGACACGGGCGCGATGACCGATACCGGACGGTTGTTCTTCATGACGAGGATGGTGCGGCCGGACTCGACCTCGTCGACGATCGCACCGAAGTTGCGGGCGGCTTGCGTAGCCGTCCGGATGTCGCGAGTGTCAACCTTCATACACAAAATATTACGTCAAATCATGCGTAACGCAAGGGACGACTGAGGCATGAGTGGGCACCGCCCTTCGATGGGGGAGTGGCAACGCCCTCCACCACATGCCCCCCGGTCCGCAGCGCTCACCCGGTGACCAGATCCTGCTCGGCGATGTAGATGTTGGCGCGCGCCAGCCAGTGGGGAGTCTGCGCCCGGATGGTGTCGGCGTCGGCATCCCCGAACGGATCGGGGAAGAACCATTCGTCGTCCAGGCGCGCGTCGGCCGCCCATGCGGGGGCGTCCTCGCCGGACGCGCGGGCGATGATCGCCCGGAACAGGGTGTCGAAGCGGACGTCGTCGATCAGCCTGGCCCGGCGTTCCCACAATCGCCACACCTCGTCTGATTCGAGAGCGGCCGCGCGGAAGTGGTCGCGGGCCTGAAGAATCATCTGCAGGGCGAAGTTCTCATCGCGCCTGGCCAGCGCGCGGTTGACGACATCCGCCGCAGTGTCAGGCGTCATCAGTCCCTGCTCTCGGGCGTGTTCGAACGCGGCGCCCAGTCGGAGTGCACGTAGGTAGATCGCCGCCGACGGGATGGTCGTCCCGGTCAGGTAGGTGGACAACCGGGTGGCCGACGTCCCGAGGTGCAGTGCGAAATCGGTCTGCGTGAGGCCGCTCTTCAGGACGCTGCCACGCATGGCAGCAGCGATCTCACGGCGCTCGTAACCCCCGACATTCATCAGCGCATGTTATCGAAGTTGATAAGGGACGGGTCCGAGGCGGCTCGGCCCGGCCGATCCCCGGGCCTCCACGCCCAGAGGAGGCTGCGCCCCGTTTCCGCTCCTCACTTTGCGCCCCCGCAGTGACTTTGCGCCCCCGCGGTGACTTTGCGCGCTCTATAGCAGGCGCAAGGTCAGGTATTGGGCGCAGGGTCAGGCGTGGGGCGCAAGGTGAACGCGCGGTGCAGGGCGCGCAGGGGCGCAAGGGTCAGGCATGGGGCGCAAGCAGTGCGTGCCCGAGGGTGAGCTTGTTCAGTTCTATTCGCTGCGTTGTTGGGTGAACAAGGTCGGGAGCGGTAGGGGGACGCCGCAGATCGTGCAGCTAACTGAGTAGCCATCTCGGTAGCAAGGCCAGCAGCATTGACTGCATGAAGCTGAGTGACCACCACCCCCGCGCGGCCGCAGCGCGCATGCAGGAGCCACCAGACAGACCCGGCCGCATGCCTATTCTCAAATGGCTGCCGTGAGCGCATCCTGTCGTCATGAACGACTCCCATGACAACGCCGCCGAGTCACCCGCGGCGATGAAGGCGGCGGCGGTGTTCGCGGCAGTCGCGGGCCTGGGATTCGGGATTCCGGGTGCGTTCGGCATCAAGCACTTCGCGCAGACGGGTGAGGTGTGGACCTTCCTGGGATTCCCGACCTACGGCAAGGGACCGTTCGAGAGGGTGGGTGTCGCGACGTCGACGCCATTGTTGGGGGCCTTCCTGGGCGTCTGCACCGCCGAAGTGGCCACGGCCTGGCTGTTGTGGCAGCGTCCCCGCGCGGGGGCACGGGTCTCCCACGCTCTCCTGCCCGCCGAGGTCCTGTTCTGGACGGGGTTCGCACTGCCGTTCGGTCCGATCCTCGGGCTGGCCCGAACCTTGAGCATCCTCAGCGCACGCCCCAGGGCTTAGTCCGTCTCCCATTCACGCCCTGCGAAGAGCCACCGACCGCTCTGGACGCGTCCCTGGATGCGGACAAGTAGCCGGAAGTGGAACCCCACTTCGGGCCCATTTGCGCGTTCGACGCTCAACTGCTGATCCTCGATGGCTTCGACCACGTCGATCAACGGATCGGGCAGCCAACCGAGCCGGACGTCTCCTTGATCCGTCACCAATTGCGCTCGAGGATTCACTTCGTTGGTGCTGTCAGGAAGCAGGCGCAGCCGCTCTCCCGGTATCAACGATGCGAGCCGGTCCTGTTCGGTGTCGACGAGATGCCGAACGCCGTGGGTGAGGAAGGTGAATGCGACCGCTTCGCCGTCTCCCGCATCAGGGGCTGGCAGCAGTTCGACAGTGTCACCCACTCGCTGGCCGTGTGAGCGCGCCAAGACCTCCATCGGCGCTGCATCGAATGGCAGTCCGAGGGCGGCTAGAGACACTTGGCGGTCCGGTCGCCGGGACGAGATGACGCGCTCCGCGAAGAGCGGGAACAGCGCGTCGGACCAGACAGGACCTTTCACCGCTCGCGCCAACCCAGGCAGAGGGCGGAAGTCACTCCTCTCGATTTCCCGTCGAAGGCACGCGAAGGAGTAGCGGGGTCCCACATGGCTCAGGAAACCAACCGAGCGGTACGCCCTCGTGTGCGGATCGCGAACAGTCACCAAGAGCCGATTCGTCGCTACTGGCAAGCGCGTGTGGAGCTGCACGGCAGTCGAGGTCATGACGTCAGCCTCCCTTGATTGATGAGTAACAGGCTAGTCAAGAACCTACGCCGGACCTCTGACATCGCTGGGATGCCGCCCAAGAGGCCCTCGATTGTGCCCGCATCGACGGAGGCCAATCGCTCAAGCCACTGCCCAGCCCTGCCACCTGTGCGGTGCACTGCCTCGCGGGCCAGATCAACCAGCGGAAGACGTGCTCCGTTCTCGAAGCGACTCGCGAAGCCGCGAAGTGCGAAGTCACGCGCCGTCGTGCTGCTGAGGCGCGCATCCTGCGTTGGCCGAGATGATCCCCTCTGTCGCCCGGGTGCAGGCAAGCTCCACGCGAGCGGAGGGCAGATCGAGCAGGCGTGCGAGCTCGGCTGAGAGCTTCTCGGCCCAGTCGTCGAAGCGACGGTATAGAGCCTGCTTGACTGGCTTGAACAGCCACCAATGGGCCTGACCGGGCCGACCCACCTCGTCTCGACGAACAACCCAGTCCTTGGGATCCAGCCCACGGGCCTCCTGGTTCATGATGACCCAGTCGGAGATGTCCCACACATCGAATGCTCGTGGCGAGAAGTCGCCCGTTCCAGTCGTCACCCTTGACATCATCCCGTTGCGAATGGCGGTCGAAATGCCTGAACAACCCCCGCGCGGCCTGCGTGCGCCCGACGTCGCCGTCTGGCTCACCTCCGCCAGTGCTAGCATTGCTGTCGGGAGGTGGTGGACATGAGTACTCTGACGATCCGCCAGTTGAACGAACATACCCACGCTCGATTGCGTGGTCGTGCAGCCAAGCACGGCAGATCGGTCGAGGCCGAGGTCCGCGCGATCCTGGACGCGGCAGTGGACCTTCCCGAGGAGAACATCCTGCTGGCCTTGCACGCCACGTTCTCCGAGGCCGGCGGCCTCGATCTTCAGGTGCCGAACCGTACCGACCAGCCCCGTGCTGCCGACCTGTCGTGATCATCGCCGACACCAACATCGTCTCGGAGTTCATGAAGGACGAACCGGACGCTCAGGTGCTCTCGTGGGCACGCGCCCTGGCGGCGAGGGACCTGACCATCTGCGTCGTCACCGTCGAAGAGATCGAGCGCGGTCTGGGACGGCTACCGAAAGGCCGCCGCCGCAAGGACTTGGAACGCCGCTGGGCCAAATTGCTCGACGCGTTCGCCGACAGCATCGCCACCTACGATGTCGCGGCCGCCCGGGCCACAGCACGCCTCCTCGTCGAGGCCTTGGGCCAGGGGCGTCCGGTGCCGCTGGCCGACGCCCAGATCGCCGGGATCTGCCTCTCCCGCGGGGCTCAACTCGCCACCAGGAACGTCAAGGACTTCGCCCAGATCAGCGAACTCACCGTCGTCAACCCCTTCGACTCCTCGCCCTCGTAACTCACCCCTGGCGGCTGGCGGCGGTCGCCCTAAGCCCCAGCCCCACCCGAGAGAAGCCGCAGCGTCTGCGTCATCGTGTGACTCGCGCCTGAATCCAGCGTGACCGCGTTTTCCCGCAGGTTCCCGGCCTCGATGCAGAGCATCCCCTGCCACTCCTCGTCCCCGAAGTCGGCCATGGCCGCGGCCTTGGCCACCCACGGGTTCCAGATCACCGTCGAGGCCGAGCCGGACTTCGAGACCTCGATGGTCCGCTCCCAGACCGGGTCGTGCAGCCAGGCGGTGCCGGTGTGGGAGTAGATCCGATCGGTCTCGCCGGTGAACGTGACCGGTCCGGCCTGGGGGTGCGGTCCCAGCACGGCTCCGGGAACGGTGTCGAGGTAGGACAGCCCGTCCAGCCCCTCTATGTGGGCCTCGTGGATGTCGCCGACCGCCAGGTACGTGTGCAGCGCCGCCTCGTAGCTGAACGGCTCCTCCCCGCTGTTGCCCACCGTCAGCGCCACCGAGAACGAGTCGGCGGTGAACGATGCCTGCAGGTCGAGCACGCCCGGTGCCCGAGGGCTCTCCAGGTGGTAGCTGACCTCCAGCTCGCCGTGGGCGGCCTTGACGCCGTCCAGTTGCCACAGCGCGGTCCGCGCGTAGCCGTGGGCCGGACGGCGGGAGCCGTCGGCACCGGAACCGAACCACGGGAAGATCACCGGGACGCCGCCGCGGATCGCCACGCCCGGCTCGAAGCGGGCCAACCGCGAACACCACAAAACCGGACGGGCGCCCGGCGGCTGCCAGGCCAGAGCGTGCGCCCCCTGGTCGAGGATCGCGTAGTGGGTGTCACCGATGTTCAGGTTGATGCCGGCCAGCCAGGAC
>JBAVKY010000031.1:0-5001 GCA_049688555.1 Propionicimonas sp. | reverse complement strand
GCCCTCGCCTCGGTGCTGATCCGCCACGCCGGCGTCGGCCCCGAAGCCGCCCGGGCCATCCTTACCCCCGGCCCGGTGGTGCCCCCAAGAACCCCGCACCCCCGCCCCACCCCCGCCGCAACAGTCGCCTCGGCTCGGTCCGGGCCGCGGGTGTGAGCCGCACGGACCCGGCTGGTCATGCTGCCGGTGACGACGGCGCAACGGTCGGCCTGGCGCCAGGTATCGGCTCAGGAGGCAGGCGGCTGGCGCAGTCCGTGGTCGGGGCTTAGGTAGATCCACCAGCGCAGCGTGTGCAGCCCGAAGAGGGTTCCCACTGCAGCCCGGCGGACCGCTTCGATGGCGTCCATCCCGGCCCCCCCGGTGAACATCTGGATGGTGCCGGTGGCGATCGGGCGGACGCCGGCTGCGGTCGCGACCGCAGCCGCGGCCAGCTCGAGGTGCAGCAGGACCGCCGGCCCGCGGCGTAGACGTGTCGGGGCCCCTGAGCCGACGAGTACCGCGTCGCGGATCAGCAGCCCCGCGGTCACGACCTCCACGACGGCGGCCCCGCGACGCCCGAACCGGGCGATGACCAACTGGGTCAGGGGGAAGCCGACCCCGCTGAGGACCAGGACGACCCGGCCGGTGGTCCCGTGCATGTCGACTCCTTCGCAGCGGTTGGCTCAAGTCCGGGCCCGGGCGGGCTTCTGACCGACGTGCCGCCGGGGGCTTCTGTGTCGCAGACTTCGGATTGCCCCTCAGGATGCCGAACGGGTCCTCGCCGTCGACGGGGGATGCAACGGCGAGGACCCTCAAGGCCAGACAGTACCCGCGAAGGGCGTCACAGAGGTACCGGGGGGCCTGCTCCCAGCTGACAGTTGAAGACGCCGCCCACTCGACCGGGGACTCTCAGAGCGACTCGAAGAAGTCCTCGTCGAGCCGGTAGAGGGTGATGGTGTCTTGGGCTTGGACGCCGACCCCGTACTCAACGAGGAATTCGGCCAAGCGTGCGCCGTCGATCAGTTCGATGCGGGCGTTGATCCGTTCGGCTTCTTCCCGGGCTCCGGCGGAGAAGCGTGAGGTGGTGATGTACACGCCGCGGTCGCCCTGCTGGCCGAGCAGGGCGCCGGCGAACTCGTGGATGCGGGGCCGGTCGATGGTGCGGTCCTCGGAGTAGCGCTTGGCCTGAACGTAGATCCGGTCCAGCCCGAGGGGGTCCTGGCTGATGATCCCGTCGACGCCGGCGTCGCCGGAGGCGCTGGTGCGCCGGACCGAGCCGGCCTTGCCGTATCCCATGCGTTCCAGCAGCCGGATCACCAGGTCCTCGAACCCGGTCGGCGACAGGGCCAGCGCGCTCTTGAGGACCTCGCCCTCGACGGCCGCGCGGTTGGCCGACACGGCCTGCTCGACCAACTCGGACGGGGTGGCGTGCGACACCTCGGGCGCCGATTCTGGGCTAGGTGCGCCGGGGGAGTCCTTCCTGGTGCGTTCCTTGAACTCCCGGTACGAGGGGTAGTCCTCCAGGGTGCGCATGTCGACGCGGGTGGGGTTGGCAGCCAGTGCAGCCCGGCCCTCGTCGCTGATCTGCACGATCCCGCGGTTAGGTCGCGCCACCAGTCCCGCCTGGGACAGGTAGGTCAGCGCCCAGCCGACGCGGTTGTCGATGGTCCGCTGCCGGCCGCTGGGCAGCAGCTCAGCGCGCTCGGCGTCACTGAAGCCGAACTGGTCGGCCACCGCGTCCTTGACGTCTCGGGACCGCCGTGGCGTCCCGTCGCTGAGGTGCGCCAGCACTGGCCGCATCAGGGTCTGGAAGTCCGGGATCACGGCACCTCCCCGGTGACCGGCAGCGTCGCCGCCAGCTCGGTGAACTGCGCCAGCGCCGCTTCGAGTTCCTCGACGATCTCGGCGGCGAGCACCGCGGGCGGGGGGAGGGTGGTGCCGTCGTCGAGGGTGTCGTCGCGCAGCCAGGTGATGTCGAGGTTGCCCTTGTCCCGTGCGACGATCTCGTCGTAGGTGAACCGGCGGAACCGCTCGGACTCGACCCGCCTGGCCCGGTTCTCGGGCTGGTAGGCGGCGACGAAGTCTGTCAGGTCGGCGTAGCGCAGCGGCTTGGTCTTGAGGGTGAAGTGCATGTTGGTGCGTAGGTCGTACACCCACACGTGCTTGGTCCACGCCTCGGCCGCAGCGGGCTTGCGGTCGAAGAACAGCACGTTGGCCTTCACACCCTGGGCGTAGAAGATGCCGGTGGGCAGGCGCAGGATGGTGTGCAGGTCGCACTCGGCCATCAGCCGGCGGCGGATCGTCTCGCCAGCCCCGGCCTCGAACAGGACGTTGTCGGGCAGCACCACCGCGGCGCGCCCGTTCACCCGCAGCATGGTCTTGATGTGCTGCAGGAAGTTCAGCTGCTTGTTGGAAGTGGAGGCCCAGAAGTCGTCGCGGACGATGACCAGGTCCTCCCGCTGCACCTCCCCGGCCTCGTTGACCATCGTCATCGACGACTTGCGCCCGAACGGCGGATTCGCGGCCACCAGGTCGAACCGCACCCCCGGATCGGCACGCAACGCATCCCCAACGGTGACCAGGCTCGGCCCGGTCGGGGTGCCGATGCCATGCAGCAGCAGGTTCATCGAACACAGCCGGGCGGTGCCGTCGACGATCTCCCAGCCGTGCACCGTGGAGTCACGCAGGAACCGCTTGTCGTCCGCGTCCATCTCACTGATGTGGTGATCGACCACCCACTCATGGGCCGCGAGGAGGAACCCGCCGGTGCCGCACGCCGGGTCGGCGACGGTCTCCCCGGGCCGGGGGGACAGGCAGGCCATCATCGCCCGGATCAACGGACGCGGGGTGAAGTACTGACCCGCCCCGGACTTGGTGTCCTCCGCGCCTTTCTGCAGCAGCCCCTCGTAGGCGTCGCCCTTCAGGTCGGCGTCGACCGCGGTCCAGGTCTCCTCGTTGATCAGGTTCACCACCAGCCGTCGCAGCTTCGCGGGGTCCTGAATCCGGTTCTGGGCCTTGCGGAAGATGGTCCCGAGGGTGCCGGGTTGCTTGCCCAGCTCGGTCAGGATGTGCCGGTAGTGCACCTCCAACTCGTCGCCGTCACGGTCCAGCAGCGACTGCCAGTCCAGCCCGTCCGGGACCACGGTGCCCATGCCGGCCCTGGTCCGCTCGTCGGCCATCTTCAGGAACAGCAGGTACGTCAGCTGCTCGACGTACTCGATCGTGGACACCCCGTCATCGCGCAGCACGTTGCAGAAGTTCCACAACTTCGCCACCAGCGCACTGGACTCACTCACGACGCCACCACCTTCCCCCGCACCGCACGCAGCGCACGGTTCCTTGGCGCCACCGTGGCCCGTTCGGCGGCGATCCGGCCAAGCAACACCGACGCCGGCTCATCCGATGGGTCCTGCTCCACCAGCCGACCCTCGAACGCCGCCTTCAGGACTGAGCGGCGCAATCCCTTCGACCGGGCCAGCCCCGCCTCCACCGCCCGCTCAGCCGCCTCGATGAACGAGAACAGCCGCTCCACCTCGGCTACGATCCGCGACTGCTCCTCCAGCGGTGGAAGCGGGACCGGGAACGACTTGAGCGTGGTCAGGTTGATCGAGGCCAAGTTGGTCGTCTGCTTCCCATGGAACTCGAACCAACCTCGTCCGAACGTGTTGCCCCACCAGGAGACGAACCTTGGCTCGATGCCGTCAGCGAGTCTCGCTCGATAGACGTGGTTCTGATGGATGCACCCGGGGATCTGGCCGTCCCACACCCAGCCCCGGCCGAGCTTGTCGCGGTCCCCACCTTCGTTGAAGAGCACGTCCCCAGCGTGCAGGGCCAGCTGGGTTGCCTTCGCCTCGGGCACCCGGATAGTCGCAATGGCCGTCAGGTCGAGGTATCCCCGCTGCACGTTGGCAACGCGCAGGTAGGGGACCTCGACGTTGCCGGTGTCTCCTTGACGCTTGGCGTCCTTGGTGACGCCCCCGACTACTTCGGCAAGCTCCCCCAGTCGCGCCCACGCCCACGATGGTGGCACCGCGGGAAGCTCGCTCACGTCTGCCGTACTGGAGACCCCGAGGCCGGCCAGGAGCTTGTCGGCGGGAGTGCCGGTGGGGTCTTGGGGGACGAGTTGGCCGGTCACGGCGGCGATGAGGACGGAGTCGCGCATCCGCTTGAGGCGGGTGCGGGTGTTGTGCAGGGCGGTCTCGCCGGCGTCGAGCAGGGAGAACGCCTCCTCGATCGCGGCCACGATCCGCTCCTGCTCCGCTGCCGGCGCGACCGCGACGGGGATGCGATCCATGGCTGCCCGCGTCAGCTTGAGGCGCGTGGTGCCGTTGGCGTACCCGCGGTAGTCGAACTGGTTCAGGTAGTGCATCAGGTAGGCGAGGTTCACCCCGGAGTGCGCTCCGAGGACGTGCGCGTGGTTGTTGACCCAGGACGGGCCACTGATCATGTAGGCCTTGCGCCTTTCGGGTTCGAAGAACTGCACGCCGTCCTCACCGAGGAGCAGCAACGGCTCGTCGAACAGTGGGGTGTCAATCCACCCGACCTGTCCGGCCGCTCCGAAGTAGGGGACATCACCCTGCCTCGCTGTTCGTTCCTTGGCGTTCACCGGTACCCGCTGGCTGTCCAAGTTGCTGACGAGTGCACCAAGTGGCGCTATCGCCCACCATGTCGGTAGTGCGGTCATGCGGCGAGTTCTTGGGTGAGTTGGTCGAGGAGGGGGGCGAGCTGGCCGTTGAAGGTGGTGTTGGCGCGGGCGTAGCCGCCGTGGCTGGTGAAGGGTTCGAGTTCGAAGTCGTCGGGGGCGATGGTCAGGCTGGTGGCGAGGTGGTCTTTGATCCGGTCGAGCCAGATGAGCTGCTCGGCGGTGAACACGGTTCCGGCTTGTTCCTGCTGGTTCAGCCAGTGGTGGTAGCGCTCGTCGACGGTGAGCGGGTAGGCGACCAGGTCGGTGTCGGGGTGTAGGGCTTTGTCGACGAGGCTGATGAGGTTGGTGAACTGGGTGCCGGCGGAGCCGTGGACGCG
>JBAVKY010000030.1:0-9302 GCA_049688555.1 Propionicimonas sp. | reverse complement strand
GTCAATGGCCGCCTCACCCTAGGGGAGAACATCGGCGACCTCGGTGGGGAGGGCATCGCGTATCAGGCCTGGCAGCTGGCCGGCGGGGATTTCCCGACCGACACCGACGCTGACTCCCGAGGCGCCGGCCACAGTGACTCCCAGCGGTTCTTCCTCGCCTACGCCCGGGCCTGGCAGTCCAAGCGTCGCGATGCTGCGCTGCGTCAGCAACTCGCCACCGATCCGCATTCGCCAGAGGAATTCCGGTGCAACCAAGTGGTCCGCAACGTCGAAGGATTCTACGAGGCGTTCGGGGTCGGCCCAGCGGACGCCGCCTGGCTTCCGCAGGAGCGCCGCGTCACCATCTGGTGAGGGCAGGGGCCCACGGCCCGGTGGCCGCCTCCAGGGCGGCCGCGACGCTCAACAGGACAGCCTCAGCTCCGAACCGTCCACCGAGCATGATTCCGATCGGCAGTCGCACGCCGTCGATCACCGCCGTGTGCAGCGGAAGCGAGATCGCTGGACGTCCGCTCAGGTTGTAGACGCTGGTCCACGGGGTGAACCGCGTCTGGGCGGCGAAGTCCGCGGCCGGGTCGGCGTCATCGCGCAGGCTTCCCAGCAGTGCCGGAGGCTGCGCCAGTGTGGGGGTCAGAATCAGGTCGTAGTCGTCCCAGGCCAGCGCGACATCTCGGGTGACCCGCTGCACCTCGGCGAGCGCGGTGGCGTACTCCAGCGCTCCCACGCGACGCCCCTCCTCGCGGAGCCAGCGGGTCAGGGGACGCAGCCCCGGCTCCGTGCCCTCCGGCAAGGGCACGAGCAGCGCACCCACGCGCCACAACACGGCGAAAGCCTCCCAGCGCGCCGCCGTGAACGGCACCGGAGCCTCGTCGAGGTGATGCCCGAGCTGGCCCAGCAGGTCCGCAGCCTGCCGGACGGCGGCCAGGCAGGCCGGGTGGACGTCCGCCGCCGCGATCACCGGGGTGGTCAGCACCCCGACCCGGAGTCCACTCGGGCGGGCGTCACACGCGGCCAGGAAGGTGCTGGTCGGCGCCGGGGCATGGTAGGTGTCACCGGGCCGTGACCCGGCGAGTACGTCGAGTGCCACGGCGGTGTCGCGGACAGTACGGCTGAGCACCCCGTCGGTACCCAAGCCGGGGCCAGGTTCCCGCAACGGCCCGGGGCTGATGCGTCCGCGGCTGGCCTTCAGCCCGACCAGCCCGCAGGCCGACGCGGGGATCCGGATGGACCCGCCGGCATCGGATCCGTGCGCGATCGGCACGATTCCGGAGGCGACCGCCGCTGCCGCACCGCCACTGGAACCGCCCGCGGATCGGGTCAGGTCCCACGGCGTCCGGGCAGGGGCGGCGGTTTCAGGCTCGGTGTAGCACGGGAGGCCGAACTCGGGCACTGTCGTCTTGCCCAGCATCACCGTGCCCGCGGCGGCGAGCCAGCCGACGATGCCGTCGTCCACCTCGGCGACATTGCCCGCCAGCACGGCGCTGCCGGCTTCGAACCCCACCCCGGCCACCGGATTGAGGTCCTTGATGGGGCACGGGACGCCCAGCAACGGCAGGTCGGTGGCGTCCCGGCGAGCCAGCCGGGCATCCAACCGGGCGGCCTCCGCCAGAGCGCGTTCCGGGGCCAGGAAGGCGAACGCCCCGACCTGTGGGCCGCGTTCCGCTGCGCGCCACAGGGCAGCCTTCGTCACCTCAGTGGCACTCAGCTCTCCTGACCGGACAGCCGCGGCCACTTCCAGTGCGCCCAGCCACGCCAGGTCAGGCACCCGTGATCTTGTCCGGGTGCAGCGTGCCGCCGATGGTGGGCTGGAAGTCGTGTCCCAACTGCTGCACCGCCAGGCGTCCGACGAGCTGCTGCTGGGTGGTGACCCGTTCCGAACGAGCCCGGCCGATGAACGCGATGGTCCAGTGCATCAAGGTGGTGATCCGGTGCTTGAACCCCACCACGTACAGGATGTGGACGAACAGCCAGGCCGCCCAGGCGATGAAGCCGGTGAGCTCGATCTTGCCCATCTTGGTGATCGCCCCAAAGCGGCTGATCACGGCCATCGACCCCTTGTCGAAGTACTTGAACGGCTCGGTGACCGGGTGCCCCGAGACCTCACCGGCGATCTTCTTCGCGACGTAGCGGCCGCCCTGGATGGCGACCTGCGCCACCCCGGGAAGCTTGTCCAGGCTGATCATGTCGCCCACCACGAAGACTTCCGGATGCCCAGGCAGGGTGAGGTCTGGCAGGACGGCGATCCGCCCGGCTCGGTCCAGCTCGGCCCCTGACTGTTCGGCCAGAGTCCGTCCCAGCGGGCTGGCTTGGACGCCCGCCGCCCACACCTTGCAGGTGGCAGCGATCCGTTCCGTCGTTCCGTCGGCGTACTTGACGTCCAGGCCACCCGCGTCGACGTTCGTGACCAAGGCACCCAGCTTGACCTCGACGCCGGCTTTCTCGAGCACCCGCTGAGCGGCGGCGGACAGCCGCGGCCCGAACGGCGCCAGCACCGCGTTCGCTCCGTCCAGCAGGACCACCCGCGCCGAGGTGGTGTCGATCCGCTTGAAGCTCTTACGCAGAGTGTGCTGGGTGAGTTCGGCGATCTGCCCGGCCATTTCCACCCCGGTCGGTCCGGCACCGACGACGACGAAGGTCAGCAGCGAGCGGCGCTCGTTCTCGGATTCGCTCAGTTCAGCCATTTCGAGTGCCCCGAAGATCCGGGCCCGCAACTCCAGCGCATCGTCGATCGTCTTCATGCCCGGGGCGAAGGTGGCGAAGTGATCGTTGCCGAAGTACGACTGACCTGCGCCGGCCGCCACGATGAGGTGGTCGTACTTGAGCACGGTGGTCTTGGCGAGCTTCTCTGCCACCACGACGCGAGAAGTGAGGTTGATGCTGGTCACCTCAGTGAGCAGCACCGTCACGTTCTCCTGACTGGCAAGGATGTCCCGGGTCGCCGGGGCGATCTCTCCGGTGGACAGAATCCCCGTCGCCACCTGGTAAAGCAATGGCTGGAAGAGGTGAGATGCCGTCCGGGAAACGAGAGTGATGTCCACGGCCGCTTTGGCCAGCGCTTGAGCGGCGAACAGGCCGCCGAAGCCGGATCCGATGATGACGACGTGCGGACGGGTCACGATGACTCCCAGGAGCAGAGGGACGAGGAGCCAACCCTAGCGGGGGATCACGCGGAGCGGGAGATTACCGCGTCGCACAATGCGGACAGGGCGTCTTTCGCCGGCCCACTTGGCAGCGGAGCCAAGTGCGCGCGGGCCACCTCGGCCCGGCGTCCGATCTCAGCCCGGGCTTGCGCCAGCGATTCGTGGCTGCGGAGCAGGCTGAGCGCCTCGGCCACCTCTGCCTCAGTCACCGGGCCAGCCTCCAGCAGAGCTCGCAGCCGGGAGTCCTCTGGCCGATCGGAACGACGTGCCAGCAAGGTGGGCAGGGTGGGGACCCCCGCGCGCAGATCGGTGCCGGGGGTCTTGCCGGACTCGTCGCTGGCGATGTCGATGATGTCGTCGCTGAGCTGGAAGACCACGCCGATCTCCTCGCCGTAGGCATCCAACGCGGTCAGTGCCGCGGAGCCGAGGCCGGCGACCATGCCGCCGAACACGGCGGAAGTGGCTATCAGGGCGCCGGTCTTTCCGGCCACCACGTCGAGGTAGTGCTCGAGGGGGTCGTCCCCCGGCTGCGGTCCTCGGGTCTCCGCCACCTGTCCCTGGACCAGCCGGGCGAAGGTATCGGCCTGCAGCCTGACGAAATCGGTGCCGAGGCCGGCCACGATGCTGGACGCCCGAGAGAACAGCAGGTCCCCGACCAGGATCGCGACGGTGTTCCCCCATCGCTGGTTGGCACTGATAACGCCGCGCCGGATGTCCGCCTCGTCCATCACATCGTCGTGGTAGAGGCTGGCGACATGGGTCAACTCCACCACCAGTGCGGCGTTCACGACGTCCTCGGGCTCCGCGTCCGGCCGCAACAGGGAGGCCAGCACCACGAGAACCGGACGGAAGCGCTTCCCGCCCGCGTCGATGATGTGCTGGGCCGCCTCGGTCACGAACTCGGTATCGGCTACGGCAGCGTCGCGCAGCCGTTGCTCGATCACCTCAAGCTGGGCAGTCACCCGCTCATTGAAGGCGGGGTCCAGCCCGGACACCTGATCGGACAGGGCGCTGTCAACAAACACCGGCACAGCTTAACCTCAGCGAAGGAAGATGCTGGACGCCGAGACGAGATCAAGCAATTGCCCGGGAAACAGGCCCAGGTACATCGACGCCACCGCCCCGAGCACCACCGGAACCCACGTCATCCCGCTCGCGCGTCCCACCACCACCGATTGGGCCGGCTCGGCGAAGAACATCACGACGATCACCCGCAGGTAGAAGTAGGCCGCCACAAGGCTGAAGGCAATCGCCGCCAGGACCAGCCAGGGGAACCCCCCACGCCAGGCCGCGGAGAACACAGCCCACTTGCCGATGAACCCGCCGGTCAGCGGAATACCGGCGAAGCTCAACATCAGCAGGGCGAAAATGCCCGCCAGGATCGGGTCCTTGCGACCCAGGCCGGCCCAGCCCGAGAGCGAGGTGACCTCGCCCGCCGAATCCCGAACCATGGTGATGACGGCGAAGGCTGCGATGGTCGCGAAGCCGTAGGCGATCAGGTAGAACATGATCGAGCCCATCGAGTTGACCTGCACTCCGGGATCGGCGCTCGCACCGACGATCGCCGTCAGCAGGAAGCCGGCGTGGGCGATCGAGGAGTAGGCCAACATTCGCTTGAGGTCGGTCTGGGTCAAGGCCAGGATCGCGCCCAAGGCCATGGTGAGCACCGCGAGCAGGGCCATGGTGGGCTGCCAGCTCCACCGCTCCGCGCCGAGCGCCACGAAGAACACCCGGGTGGTCGCAGCGACCGCCGCCAGTTTCGTGCAGACCGCCATGAAGCCGGTCACCGGCGTCGGAGATCCGACGTAGACGTCCGGGACCCAGTTATGGAAGGGCACCACCCCGATCTTGAACAGCATGCCGATAGCGAGCATCGCCAGGCCGACGTACAGCAGGCCCGAGCCGTAGTACGGCGACGTGATGGCCGCGTCGATGGCCTTCAGGTCGAAAGAGCCGGCGTAGCCGTACAGCAGGGCCATCCCGAACAGGAAGAAGGCGGAGGAGAAGGCGCCGAGCAGGAAGTACTTCAGGGCGGCCTCTTGGCTGAGCAGTCGGCGGCGACGGGACATGGCGCTGAGCAGGTAGAGCGGCAGCGACATCACTTCGAGGCCCACGAACATGGTCAGCAGGTCGGTCGCGGCCAGGAACACCATCATTCCCAACAGCGAGAACAAGGCGAGCGGGAAGACCTCGGAGTGCTCCAGGCGTGCCGTGGTGGCCTCTGCCTCATGCGCGCTACCGGGGATCGAGGAGGCGGCTGCCGTGAACACCGACGCCCCGTTGTCAAGCTGCCGTTCGGCGAACACCAGCATGCCGAGCAGGCCGAAGATCAGGAGCGACCCCCACATGATGTAGGTCGGCCCGTCCAGCGCGATCGAGCCCATGGCCAGGATCCCCGAGCGGTGGGCACGGTAGTTGAGCACCAACACCACGAAGGCTGCCAGGACGGTCACCTCGATGAGGCCGATCTGCGCGTTGAAGCGCCAACGGCGCGGCAGCAAGGCCTCGGCCAAGACCCCGAGGCAGCCCCCGGCCAGCACGATCAGGACGGGCGCGAGTTCCAGCCACTCGAACGTCGGGGACGCGATCTCCAGAAAGGCCATCACTTGGCCTCCTTCCCGTGCAGCGGCACCGGGTCGGAGACCCTCGCCTGGGTGAGGGTCGCGACCGCCGTCGGCTCGATGACGCTGAGCGCGACCTGAGGCATGATCCCGAGGAAGAGGATCACCCCGATCAGCGGCACCACGACGAGCTTCTCGCGGGCGTTCAAATCGGTGGTGATGTGCTGTCGAACCTGATCGGTGACCGGACCGGTCATCGTCCGCTGGAACATCAGCAACACGTAGACCGCCGCCAGCACGGTGCCGAGGGTTGCGATGGCCGCCACCCACGGCTCACGCGACCAGGTGCCGGCGAGCACCATGAACTCCGAAACGAAGCTCGACATGCCCGGCAGCGCCAGCGCCGACAAACCGGCCAGCAACAACGCCCCGGTGAGCGCCGGCGCGACCTTCTGCACCCCACCGTAAGCGTCGACCATGGCCGAGCCACGACGAGAGATCAGGAAACCGAGCACCAGGAACAGCGCAGCGGTGGAGAACCCGTGGTTGAGCATGTAGAAGATGGTTCCGCTGACACCGCCCGTGGTGAACGTGTAAATGCCGAGCACCATGAAGCCGAAGTGGCTCACCGAGGTGTAGGCGACCAGCCGCAGTAGGTTCTGGCTGCCGATCGCGGCCACGGCGCCGTACAGGATGGAGACCAGGGCCAAGACGATCATGAGCGGACCAACCGACCGGCTCGCGTCCGGGAACAGGAAGAGGCAGAACTTGATCATTCCGAAGGTCCCGATCTTGTCCAGCACACCCACCAGCAGCACCGAGGTGCCGGGAGTGGACTCCTCGGCCGCCGTGGGCAGCCAGGTGTGGACGGGGACCATCGGCGCCTTGATGATGAAGGCGATCAGGAAGCCCACCATCAGCAGCATCCCGGTGTTCGGATCCAGTTCCAGCTTCGCCAGGTCGGCCAGCAGGTAGCTCGGGGCGCCGAATTGCCGAGTGGACTCGGCGTACAGCCCGATCACGCTGAAGAGCATGACCAGTCCGCCCGCCAGGCTGAACAGCAGGAACTTGACCGCGGCGTACGACCGTCGGGCGCCGCCGAAGCCGCCGATCAGGAAGTACATCGGGATCAAGGTGGCCTCGAAGAAGAGGTAGAACAGCAGCACGTCGTCGGCAAGGAAGACGAACAGCGAGAAGCTTTCCAGGGCCAACACGAGGCCGAAGAAGGCCCGCGAGCCCCAGCTGCTCGGGCCCGAGTCGGCGAGCTTCCACTCGGCGAGCAGGACGGCCGGAGTGAGCACCACGGTGAGCAGCACCATCATCAGGCCCATGCCGTCCAACCGCAGCGACCACCCGGCACCGAACGCCGGGATCCACGGCACCGACTCCGCCAGGTTCGCTCCGCTGGTGAACAGCCCGGCGACGATGAAGCCGATCAGGGCGGTGACCAGGGTGAAGGCCAGGCCGACACCCTTGGCGACCTGCTTCACCGGCAGGCACAGCACGGCTGCGCCGAGCAGCGGGATCAAGCCCAAGATGGTGAGCCAGGGAACAGTCATTTCTTCGTCCTCCCTCAGCCCAGCAGACTGAGAATCATCACGGCCCCGACCAGAAGGGCGCCCGCCATCATGGTGAACGCGTACGTCCTGACCTGACCGGTTTGGAGCCTGCGGCCCTGGCTCGACAGCCCGGCGAAGATCGCCGCCAGTCCGTTGGCCCCGCCGTCGACGATGTGGTCATCGACGGCCACCACCCCGTCGGCCAGCATCATGGTCGGCTGCACGACGAGCGTGTTGTTGACCGCGTCACCGAACAGGTCGTTGCGACCGGCGATCGTCACTGGGTTCCTCGTGGTCGGCGCGACCTCGGGGATCGGGTTGCGTCCGAAGACGTACCAGGAGGCGCCGATGCCGAGCGCCACGATGGCCATCGTGGCCCAGCCCACCAGGGTGGGCAGCCATTCCACCTCGTGGGGATGGGCGCCGGTGGCCGGTTCCAGCCATTCGGCGATCCAGCCGTTCATCAGCAGCCCGGCGATCACGCTGAAGAAGCCGAGCACGACCAGCGGAATCGTCATGGTCTTCGGGGATTCGTGCGGGTGGACGCCTGCCTGCCAGCGCTTCTGGCCGGCGAAGGTCATCAGCATCAGCCGTGTCATGTAGAAGGCCGTCACCCCGGCACCGAGCAGCGCCAGGGTGCCCACCAGCGCGCTGTGGTGGAAGGCCGCCTCGATGATGTGGTCCTTGGAGAAGTAACCGGCCAGCGGCGGAATGCCGATGATCGCCAGGTAGCCGGCGGCGAACGTCCAGAACGTCCACGGCAGCACCTTCCACAGCGCCCCGTAATGCCGCATGTTCACGTCGTCGTCCATGGCGTGCATCACCGAGCCGGCACCGAGGAACATGTTGGCCTTGAAGAAACCGTGTGTCAGCAGGTGGAAGATCGCGAAGGCGTAGCCGGCCGGGCCGATGCCGGCGGCCAGCATCATGTAGCCGATTTGGCTCATGGTCGAACCAGCCAGGACCTTCTTGATGTCGTCCTTGGAGGTACCGATCCAGGCACCCGCGAGCAGGGTGACCGTTCCCACGATGACAACCGCGGTACTCGCGATCGGGGTCTTTTCGAAGATCGCGTGCGAGCGCACCACCAGGTAGACGCCCGCCGTGACCATGGTGGCCGCGTGGATCAGTGCCGAGACGGGGGTGGGGCCCTCCATGGCGTCCAGCAACCACGCCTGCAGCGGAACCTGCGCGGACTTGCCGCAGGCGCCAAGCAGCAACAGCAGGCCGATCAGGGTGACCCAGAAGACGTCGGCCTGGCCGATCCGCTCGTTCACATCGACGAAGGCCGAGGAGCCGAACAGAGCCAGCATCGCCATCACGGCCATGGTCAGGCCGAGGTCACCGACGCGGTTCATCACGAAGGCCTTCTTGGCCGCCGCCGCCGCGGAGGGCTTGTGCTGCCAGAAGCCGATCAACAGGTAGGAAGCCAGGCCGACGCCCTCCCAGCCCACGAACAGCACCAGGTAGTTGTCCGCCAGGACGAGGATCAGCATCGCCGCGATGAAGAGGTTCAGGTAGGCGAAGAAGCGCCGCTTCCGCTCGTCGTGGGCCATGTAACCGACCGAGTACAGGTGGATCAGGCTGCCGACGCCGGTGATCAGCAGGGCGAACAGGATCGAGAGGGGGTCGACGAGCAGTCCGACCTCGATCCGCCAAGGGCCGACCGCGATCCACTCGTACAGCGGTGCCGCCACGACGCGGTGTTCGGGGGAAGCCAGCAGTAGCCCGGCGAACAGGGCGACGGCGATCGAGAAGGACAACGTCACCGCGCCGAGTGCGATCCAGTGGCCGGTGCGGTCCAGGGCCTTGCCGGTCAGCAGCAACAGCGCGGCGCCGATCGCGGGTAGCGCGATCATCAGCCAGGCGTAGCTGAACATCCCGGTCGCCGCGACCGGAGTGATCGTCTCCAACAGAGTCATCAGCTGGTTCCCCTCAGAGTTTCAGCAGGCTGGCGGTGTCGACCGAGGTCGACCGACGGGTGCGGAAGATGATCATGATGATCGACAGTCCGACGACCACCTCGGCGGCGGCGACCACCATCA
>JBAVKY010000029.1:0-1766 GCA_049688555.1 Propionicimonas sp. | reverse complement strand
GGTGAACTCCCAGACGAGTGTGTCGTTGCCGTAGCCGTCAACCTCGGCCTGCTTGGTCAGCGGAAGGCTCGCGCCGTCGGGTCCAATAACCGTCACGGAAGCGCCAGCGAAGTTCACGTTCCTAGTGTTGGCGGTGAGGGACCATCGCCCACTTGGCTCAAGCTGTGAGGGAAAGTAGCCCCTTGTTGGCCAACTGACCCATTCAGGGTTCTGGAAGTCGCCATCGGCTGCACCGTTTCCGGTGACCCAAAGCGCGTTGCTCCGACTGGTGGATCCGCTACCCATTGCGCGCGTCGAGGGGAGCATCACCCACCTTCGGTGCCCTACGGCGGTGTTTGACGCTCCGGGGTCATCCATGTAGAGCCCGATGGCCGACGCCCCATACGATCCGAGTGCCAGGTTGGAGCTGCCGGCTGCCTGGGCCGCCGCCTCGGTGCGACACAGCCAATCGGTGGGGATGGAGTGACTGAGGGAGTGGTTGGCAGCCATCACCAATGCCGCCTCCTGCGCCTTGCTGGAGAGCGCCGGATCCAGCACGACAGGGTCGAGACCGCCAAGCGCACGGAAGAAATTGATGGCATCATAGGTCGCCTGCTGAGCCTCGCTGCTCACCGCGCCTGGCGTGCAGGTCTGCGTGGAGCCGGTCCATCCCGACGGCACCTCGGTGGCTGGCGCGAGGATATCGCGATAGGCAGCACCGACAGAATCGCGATTCAGGGTGTCGATTGTCCCCACCGAGGCCAGAGCCGGCGCTGCATGGCTGACGCCTATAAGGCTCGAAAGCATCAACACCAACGAAATAAGCGAGGCTGCCCGCGCGGCGGGCCGATGAGCCGCTCCCATGAAACTTCCTCCCAAACCGGCGCAACGATCCAACGCCGAACCGTCCCGAACAATATCGCGCACACGCACGCACACCCGCGCGCTCAGCGGATCTGGTCTGATCCCCTACGTCGTGCAGCCCAGGGGCTTGGCGACCCTCACTCACCCGGTGTCGGTAGACAGGTCACGGACGCCGACGGGTTTGCCTTATCCATGGCGGCGCCTATCGTCGTGGGGTTAGCTCGTTTGCTCTCGTCTGGGCGCTCTCGGCGTCTTCGGAGCGTCCCTGAAGGCGGTAGAGGAGGGACAGGTTCCGCCAGGGTTCCGGGGCAGTGGGTCGTAGGTCAGCGGCGTGACGAAACGCGGCCTCCGCCTCGGCGTAGCGAGCCAGGTTGGCCAGGGCGATGCCCCTTTTGAGGTGGGTGTCGACGTTGGTGGGTTCGAGAAGCAGGGCGTCGTCGAGGGTGCTGAGGGCGCTGGTCGGGTCGCCGTTCAGGTCTTGGGCATCGGCCAGCGAGTGCAGGCACTCGACCGATCCCGGCAGGCTGGGGCAAGTAGCTTCGAGCAGGTCGCGGCCGGAGCGGGCAGCAGCCTGCTGTCGTTCGGCCAGGCGGGTGAGAGTGTAGCCGATCCGTCGGGCCAGGTCCGGATCCCAAGGGCGCACTGCGGTCGCCGCCATGAGGGTGGTCGTGTTGTGGGGGGCCGTGGCGCCGGCGGAATACATGGCTTCGGCGACGAGCGCTGTCCCGCCGAGGAATACCCCGAGGGTCGCGGCTAGTGCGGCTGAAAACCAGTGCCGGAGTCGCGGTGTCGTTGCTGTGGCGGGGGAACTGATCGCGCCGCCGATAAGGAGGGCCGTCAGCGTGGTGGTGACTGGGTCGGTGAACGATGTCAGATAGGTGACGGCGACCGCGGTCGCGGTGGTGATGGCGCCAGCCTGCCAG
>JBAVKY010000028.1:0-3353 GCA_049688555.1 Propionicimonas sp. | reverse complement strand
GTGGACGTCGGCGGCGGTGTGCAGGCCGATCCCGGAGTGCCGGTGCTCGTGGGCGTACCAGCGGAAGAAGTGGTCGCAGAACACCCGGGCGTCCTCGATGCAGCCGAACCGGGCGGGGAAGTCCGGCCGGTACTTCAGCGTCTTGAACTGCGCCTCGGAGTACGGGTTGTCGTTGGAGCAGTGCGGCCGGCTGTGGGACTTGGTGACGCCGAGGTCGGCGAGCAGGAACGCGACCGGTTTGGAGGCCATCGACGAGCCACGGTCGGCGTGCAGGGTCAACTGGTCGCGGTCGACCTGCTGTTTGCGCACGGCATCGGCGATCAGCCGCTCGGCCAGGACCGCGGACTCGCGTGAGGCGACCATCCACCCGACCGGGTAGCGGGAGAAGATGTCCAGGATCACGTACAGGTAGTAGTAGGTCCACTTCGCCGGCCCGTGCAGCTTGGCACTGACTGTGCGGGGTGGTCGGTGGGCGCTCGATGAGTCTAGCCAGGGGGCACGCATCGGTGACCGTGATCGCCCGCCAGCCGGGCACCACCTCGGCCGGCCGCGAGAGGTCCCCCAGACCCAAGGCCCGGCGCCGCGGGTGCGTCCATCCGCCGCGAGTCGGCGCGCGTCGCAGGGCACACTGGCGCCCACTCGGCTCGATGGGAGGCCATCGCAACGAAACCAAGTCGGGTGGCCGGGTCCCGCATCGCGAGTGGGCTAGTAGGCGATGCCGATGTGAGATCGGTGGTGGCGCGATGCCTCGATCTCGTCTACGACGGCGGCCGCGAAGTCGGTACCCGAGATGCTCGAGGTGCCGTCGGCGTCGAAGAGTGCGATCTCGTCCCCGACGCGGTACTGCCCCTTGTGCTCACCGGGGGCGTAGGAGCCGTAGGTCCCGGCCGGGCTGATGAACAGCCAGTCCAGGTCGGTGGGCGAGTCCTCGACCAGCATGCGGCGGGTCGCCTCGCCCTCGAGCGCTTCCTCGCGGAACTGCTCAGGGATCTCACCCTCGACAACGCGCGGGGCGCCCGGAGCTGGGCGCAGTGAACTGAAGCCACCCACCTGCAGATACCGCGGCCCGGCTTCGGCCGAGAGCCCCGCCAGCTGTCGGTAGACCTCGACGAGGCGACCGGCCATGTCCCCACGTGGCGAGATCGCAGCCACCACCACGTCCGCGCCGGGGATCGCCTGCGGAGCGACGTCCTCAACCTCACCCAGCTCATACCGCACACCCGGCACCCGCTCCGAGGGCTCGGAGCGACTGATCGACACGAGAGAATGACCGCGGGAGGCGGCCTCTCGCATGATGTTGCCGCCGGTGTACCCAGTGCCCCCTACGACGACGATTTTGGCCATGGTCCTCTCCTTCACACGAAACCGGGATTGCTTGACGGATCAACCAAGAAGCCTCGTGGTTGATTCCCACCCAGAGACGTCGGGCCCGCACACGACCACTCCGTCCAGCACGACACGGTGCCCGCGGGGAGGACCTCCCACCAGGGGTCGGTTCCCAGGAGCCACGCCGAGGCAAGCAAGACGGTCCCCGCCACGCCACGTCGCAGACCGGCACCTGCGGCCTACCGCCGCGTATGTGGCACGGACGGTCCTCCACCCGAGCGGTATTCGTTTTGTTCGTTTATGATGGGTGGAGGTGGACTTGGGCGGAGGTCTCATGGCGAGGACTGCTGCGAGCAGTGACGTGCGTACGTATGTGCCTGACGAGGGTCAGGATGCGCAGATCGTGGATTTCGTGCGGGCGTTGGAGGCTGCCGGTCGAAGTGCTGCGGAGGCGCGCCCTGCTCTGGTTGGGGCTGATGGTGCCCGGTTCGAGTTGCCGGAGGCGATGTACGACGTGTTGCGCCAGGTCGCCGATTCGTTGGCCAGCGGGATGGGGGTGACGGTTGCGCCGATGAACGCGATGCTCACCACGCAGGAGGCGGCTGACTTCCTTGGGGTGGCCCGGCCCACGCTGGTGCGGATCCTGGAGCGCGGCGAGATCCCGATGGAGAAGCCGGGCCGGCATCGGTTCGTGCGGCTGCAGGACCTGGTCGCCTATCAGGCTCGGCAGCGTGAGCAGACCAGGTCGGCGGTGGACGAGTTGGTCCGCCTTGCCGAGGACGACGGCCTGTACTCCAGGACCGACGGCCCGGCTCCGACCACTCGGTGACAGGGCATGTTCCCGGCGTTCCTGGACACGTGCGTGCTATATAGCGCGACCCTGCGCGACACCGTGCTGCGGATCGCCGAGGAGCGCGCGTTCCGACCCCAGTGGTCCGCTGATGTCCTGGCCGAACTGCGCGCAGCGCTGGTCCGGGAGGCAGGCCTCGAGCCGGTCCGGGCCGAACGTGTCGTCTCCCAGATGCAGCGGGCCTTCCCCGACGCCGAGGTCACCGACTACGCAACCCTGGTCACTGCCATGACGTGTCATCCCAAGGACCGGCACGTGCTCGCAGCAGCCGTTGCTGGTGGGTCGCAGGTCGTGGTGACCTTCAACGCTCGTCGCCCAGCTGACTGCCGCGAGTCGCCCGCCGCTCACCATGGGTCAACTCCTGGGACGCCTGACGCGGGCTGGGGTGCCTGCGTTCGCCGACGAGGCCCGCCGCCACGAGTTCGGCTGACTCGGCCACCCGTCCGCGCACCCCACGCAGATGCCTGCGGTCCCGCCCCGGTCAGGGCGGCGACCCAGCACACCTGCGCTCGCCCCACGCACCACCGCGATGGCGGTTGGGGTGCTGTCGCCTGACCGAACATCCCAGTGGTGGGAAGGATCGGCGGCGGGCTGATGAGCGCACGGGTGTGTGGGGGGCAGTGCGGCCGGCGCCGGTGCCGGGGGGATGTAGCGGGTGTAGCCGCTACACGGGTAGGTCGGCCGCTACGCCCCTGGCTGCGGGACGTGGTGGAGTCGAGCCGTCCGCAGCGGTCACCGGGCGCCGAGATCGGGCCTGTCGTGGCAGGAATCGTGACGAGCCTGGGTGGTCCGGGTGCCCCTCGCTCGGGGTCGGCAACGGGCTTCGGGGTGGGTGTAGCGCCCGTAGCGGCGTTTCGGCACTACGGCGGGGCCAACGGCTCCGGGGCGCGAGGGTCGCGACCGGCGCAGCGGAAGCGGTGACCAGGTGCGTGAACGTGGAAGGGCGACCGGGTGGCCAGACGGGGTCGCTTCGAAGGGTGCTTGGGGAGGGACGGCACCTTCTGATCGGGGCCAGTTCCTGTAACGGGTTTGTAACAACCGCCCTGTGACTGACGGCACGGGATGGACGGTTTCGAACAGCGCTGAGCACGATGTTCGAACGCCAGACGACGTGGTGGACGGTCTGAGTGCGCCTACGGATCAGAAGGCCAGGGGTTCGAATCCCTTCGGGCGCGCC
>JBAVKY010000027.1:0-8292 GCA_049688555.1 Propionicimonas sp. | reverse complement strand
ATCGCCAGGAACGCCAAAACGATCCAGATGAACGGCGATCGGAGGAACCGATTGGATTTCATGACCTACCTTCGCGGGCCGGGATGAGCACTAGGGACGATACCGAGCATCACAAACCCGGCACGGGCGACCCGGGCCCACTGTAGACGGACCCGTTGCAGCACCTCAGCTGTAGACGTGGGGGGCAAGGATCCCGACGTCGGTCAGGTTGCGATACTTGCCGGCATAGTCGAGGCCGTATCCGACGACGAACTGGTTGGGCAGGTCGAACCCCACGTAGGCGACGTCGACGTCGATCTTCATCGCGTCGGGCTTGCGGAACATCGCCATGATCTTGAGACTCGCCGGATTTCTGGAGGCCAGGTTCTGCATCAGGTACGTCAAGGTGAGCCCGGTGTCGATGATGTCCTCGACGACGAGGACGTGGCGTCCGACCAGATCAGTGTTGAGGTCCTTCAGGATTCGCACGACGCCAGAGGACTGGGTGCCCGAGCCGTAGGACGAAATGGCCATCCAGTCCATCTCACAATCGATCTTGAGTGCACGGGACAGATCGGCCATCACCATGACGGCACCGTTGAGAACGCCCACGAGCAGCGGGTTCAACCCGGCGTAGTCGGCGTCGATCTGGGTGGCGACCTCAGCCAGCCGCGCCTCGATCTCGGCGGACGTATAGAGGACCTTCGTCAGGTCCGGTGCGATATCGGCAGCATCCACGCGAACAACTTACCGGTTCGGCGCTGCTGATCGCCCCGGGCCGGCGTCGTTTGGCTGGCAACGCAGGCTGCCGTGCCGCCGCCTCACCCGCACCCCGGGCAGGTCGACCTGGCCCTGGCCGTGCCAGTCGGTCACCAGGGCCGCCACCGACCAGATGTGAGTCGCCGAAAGATCGCCGGCGCCGCGTTCACGCAGCCAGTCGCGCAGCACCCGGTGACGCAGGGCTTCGGGAAGTGCTGCGAGCCAGGCGGCGTCCAGCTCGTCCCCGGGGTGGGAGGCTCGCTCCCGGGCAGCCAGGCCATCGAGCAGGTCGGCATCGGCACGCGCCAGCCGGGCGGTGCGCGCCAGCGCCTCAGCCACCCCCGGACCGAGTTCGGCCTCGAGCCTGGGCATCACCTTGGTGCGCACCCGCACGCGGGTGAAGCGGGTCGACATGTTGTGCGGATCGTCCCACCATTCCACGCCCGCCTCCCGGCAGGCCTCCCGGGTGGTGCCGGCGCGCAGGCCGAGCAGGGGACGCACGAACCGTCCGCGTCCCGGCGGCATCCCTGCCAGGGATCGCGTCCCCGAACCCCTGGCGAGCCCGAGTAGGACGGTTTCCGCTTGATCATCGAGGGTGTGGCCCAGCAGCACCACTTCGTCGCCGCTGGCCGCCGCCGTGAGCGCCTCATAGCGCGCCCGTCGGGCCGCCGCCTCGATGCCCTCTCCCCCGGTGGCAACCGACACCGACATCGCGACCGCAGGGATGCCGCGTCCGGCCAGCAGGGCGACAACGGCGTCAGCCTGCTCGCGCGACCCCGGCTGCAAACCGTGGTCGATCACCACCACGCGATGCGCCAAGCCGCGCGACTTGGCGACAACGGCGGACGCCAGGGCCAGCGCCAACGAATCCGGTCCACCGGAGCAACCGACCAGCATGGGGCCCGACACGGCCTCGTCGACGGCCTGCACCACCGCCAGGGTGGCGGGGCCGAGTTCACGCTTGGCCATCAGCGGCTCACCCGGTGCAACCACTGCGGCGGATCGTGGATTTCGGCCAGGGTCGGCAGTTGGTCAGCGGCGCTGAACGCGAAGTTGAGGGTCTCGAGGTCGGCGCGACGCAACACCTCGTTGCAGAACGCCGCGCCGTCGCGGTACTGCGCCCGCTTGAGATCCAGGCCGAGCAGCTTCGAAACGATGGCCGCCCAGCCGGTGCGGTCGCGGTGGGCCTCGAACGCTCGTCGGATCACCGGCAGCGTCGGCAGCACCGCCGTCCCGACGCGATCCATCATCACGTCGGCGTGTCCCTCCATCAGCGACATGACCGCCGTGATCCGGTCGAAGGTCTCGTGCTGGGCGGGCGTCGTCATCAGGTCGACCAGGCTGTGCGGCTTCTGACCGGCCCGCCACTGGCGCAGCGGCTCGTCCTCGGCCAGCAGTTCCCGCATCAGGTGCTGCAGGTGCCCGACGAGCCACGGTGCCTGGCCGAACTGAACGCGGTGAGTCTCCTCGTGCAGGCAGATCCAGAGCCGGAAGTCGGTGGGATTCACGCCCAGCTTGCGTTCGGTTGCCACCACGTTCGGCGCCACGAGCAGCAGCCGCTTGGGTTCTGCGAACGGATCGAACTGACCAAGGATCCGGCTGGCCACCACCGCCAGGCCAGCACCGACGTTACCGGCCATCACCCGGCCAGCGAGCCGCTGCGGCGTCGTCGTGGCGACGGTGGGTGCTCCGAGCGCTCCGAGCAGCGCCCCCGCCGAGACCGACATCGCCGAGATCCATCCCGCTCGGTCCACGATCAGGGTCTTGGCATGGGCTGGGGCCGCCATGCCGGTCACCCCCAACACATGGCTGGTAGCTCGCCCAGTCGCTGCACGCAAGGCGTCGACCACCTCAGCGATGCCACCCGGCGTCAGTTCTGGGCCGGGGTGGACGGCCTTGCGACCCACTCGGGCCGCTGCGTCCCAGTCGATGAAGGGCAGTTGCTGCATGGGGGCAACTCTAAGCGTCAGCGGCAGCCGCACTGGGCGAGGGCCGCGGCAGTGCGGTCGAGCCAGTTGTAGGACGTGGTCTGGCCGGCGGTGTTGTTGGCGATGGCGGAGAAGACCAGCGTCGCCCCGTCGGCCGTGGTGAGGTAGCCGGTCAAGCTGGAGATGCGTTGCAGCGTGCCGGTCTTGGCGTGCACGACCCCGCGTCCTGGCTTCTCGGAAGGATCGTTGAACCGATCCTTCAGGGTGCCGTTCTTCCCTGCAACGGGCAGGCCGTCGGCCACCGGCTTCAGGGCTGGCGTCGTCAGCGAAAGCCGGATCGCGCCGGCCAGGGCCGAGGGCCGCACCCGATTGTTCGTCGACAAACCGCTGCCGTCGTCGATCACCGTGCCCTTGGCCCACAACCCGTGCGCGGCCAGCCACTCCATGAGGGCCTGCCTGGCCCCGGCGAAGCTGCCGGCCTTTCCGCTGGCCAGGGCCAACTGGCGGGCGATGCCCTCGGCGGCGACGTTGTCGCTGTAGCGCAGCGTGTGTTCAACGATCGTCGCCAAGGGCGCCGAAGCGGTCTCTGCCACCGTGGTGGCTCCCCGCGGCGCCTTGGTCGCCTTCACCGCGGTGACCCTGATACCCGCCTTGGCCAGTCGCGCCGCGAACGCCTTCGCAGCGGTCGCCGCGGGATTCGGGTAGGCCTGCCACTGATTGATCTGGCCACGGTTGTTCATCAGAGCAGTGACCTGGGGGGTGAACGTCCGCCAACTGGACTTCCAATGGGTGTTCCAGCCGGGCCCGGTGAACAGTGAGGCGTCGTAGCCGAGCGACACACGCTTGGTCCCGGCGCTCTTGAGGGCGGTCACCGTGGCAGCGGCGAGGGCCTGCAGCGAGGCCGGCTTGGCCGCCGACTTCGACAGTCTGTCGGTCAGCAGCGGATCACCACCTCCCACCAGCACCAAGGCGCCCGGCTTGGCCGTGACCACGCGGGTGGTGAATCGCCTCCCAGGACCCATCACGTCCAAGGCGGCAACGGCGGTCAGCACCTTCAGCGACGACGCCGGAACGAGCGCCTTGTCGCCACGGCTGAGGAGGGTGGCTCCGCTCACCGGATCGACGACGACGACGCCGGAGACCCCGATGCCTGCCCGGGAGATCTTGTCGAGGCGCGCCTTCAGCTTGTCCGGATCCGGCAGCGGGGCTGCGCTGGCCGTCGGCGTGGCCTGAGAAATCGAAGCGGATGGGCGGACGCTGGCGGTCTCCGAGGGGTTCACCGCGGCTGGGCCCGAACACCCCGCCGCCGCGAGGAGCGACCCGACGACCACGCCCGCCGCGAGCCCGCGAACCCGTCGGGGCCACGATTGGGGCAAGAGAGACTCCTTCTCGGACGGGCTGGGACGGTAGGCTCAACCGACATCAGGGTTAAACCCCATCATGACAGAGAGGCCAAGGTGAATCGGATGGACCATCCTTCCTTCGCTCGCCCCAAGATCCAGCCCAACCTGCACTTCGATGTGACCATCGAGATCCCCAAGGGCACCAAGAACAAGTACGAGATGGATCATCACACGGGCCGAATCCGCTTGGACCGGACGCTGTTCACCTCGACCCAATACCCCAATGACTACGGGTTTATCGAGGGCACCCTAGGCCAGGATGGCGACCCGCTCGACGCCATGGTGCTGGTGCCGGAGGCCACGTTCCCCGGTGCGCTGATCGAATGCCGTGCGATCGGTATGTTCCGCATGACCGACGAGATGGGCGGCGACGACAAGGTGCTGTGCATCCCGGTCGCGGACCAGCGCCAGGCGAACCTGAAGGAGCTGACGGACCTGCCGAACCTCAGCCTGCTCGAGATCGAGCACTTCTTCTCGGTGTACAAGGACCTCGAGCCCGGGAAGTCCGTGGAAGGCGCCGTGTGGGTCGGACGTTCTGATGCCGAGATGGAGATTCGCGCCAGTTGGGAACGGGCCAAGGGCACTGACTTCCACAACGAGTTCACCCGCGTCGACGGCGAGCCGGCCCGTCACCACAGCTAGCCATGCGGCCCATCGGGGACTCGGCGAAACGCCGCCTGTTCCTGATGCGGCACGCGCATCCCGCCGCCACCCCGACGGTCGGCTGGGCGGACACCGATCGTCCACTGACCCCGCAGGGACGGCTCCAGGCCAGGGAAGTCGGCGTTGTCCTGGCCACGGCCGGCGTCGAGTTCGTGTTGTGCTCGACAGCGCTGCGCACCCGGGAGACCGCCGAGAACCTCGGGCTGACGACGCCGATCCGCTACGTGCCCGGGCTGTACAACTGCGAGGCGACCCGCATCGCCTTCGAACTGGCCCGGGTGCCCGAATACGTCACCAAGGTTCTGGTGATCGGCCATTCGCCGGCCATTCCTGCCCTCGCCCGCGACCTCAGCGACAACCTGTCGGATCCTGCGGCGGTCCGCCTCATCTCGCGGCGGTGCCCGCCTGCCACGCTGTGCGAACTGGAGTTCAGCGGGCTGTGGTCTGACCTGCACTCGGCCCGACTGGCAGCCGTCCATCTGCCCAGCCTGTCACTGGAGTAGCCCAGTGCATTCCACCGCGAGCCCGATTCACCACAACGTCCAGCCGACCTGGGGGAAGCATGCGCACCGCTGAGTACCCACGGCCCAGCCACGTCATCGCGCACTTCACCGACACGCACTTGCGTCACCCAGAATC
Source organism: Propionicimonas sp. (assembly GCA_049688555.1). GTDB lineage: Bacteria > Actinomycetota > Actinomycetes > Propionibacteriales > Propionibacteriaceae > Propionicimonas. The sequence continues at coordinate 2,921 of JBAVKY010000027.1, read as the reverse complement.
TCCGCTGTTTCGGGGAGTGGTTGACCCCCGCGTGCCCCTCAGCGAACTGCTGGCCGGGCTGCTGGTGAGCGGCCACGAACCTGACGCGCTGCTGTTCACCGGCGATCTCAGTGATGACGGCTCGGCTGAGTCGTACCGCGATCTGCGGGAGCTCGTCGAGCCGATCGCGCAGGAGTTGGGTGCCGGCGTGATCTGGCTGAACGGGAACCACGACGACCGGAGCACCTTCCGGAGAGAACTGCTCGGCGAACCAGCCTCGGACGAGCCCCTCAACCAGGTGCACCTGCTCGGCGGGTTGCGCGTGCTGTGCCTCGACACCACCCAGCCTGGCGAGGTCGCCGGTCGGGTGGCACGTGAGTCCCTGGCCTGGCTGACCGAACAGCTGGCCACCGGTGTGCCAGCAGGCACGCTGCTGGCGCTGCACCACGCCCCGCTGCCCGTGGTGCAGGATCTTGCCGCCACCTGGGAACTGATCGACCAGGCACCCTTGGCGGCCGTGCTGCGGGGCAGCGACGTCCGTTGCCTGCTGGGCGGGCACTCACACCAGACCAGCTTCGGCACGTTCGCAGGGATCCCGGCCACCACCGCGACCTCGACCTGCTACACCCAGGACTTGTTCACCGGACGCGGGATCCGTGGCCAGGCTGGCGGCCAGGGCTTCACCCTGGTCCGCGTGTACCCCGATTCGGTGCACCACACGGTGGTGGCGATCGGTCGCCATGACACGGTCCTTCCCGAGGTGGACGCAGCCTCCTCCGCTGCCACCTTGGCCCGTCGTGGCGTCCGGATCGCCGCCCGCTGAACCGTCCCGGGACGAGGTCGCAGCCTGCCATAAAGCCCACCGCCACCGCCGGATTCTCCTAGGCTGAAAGTCAGGGCGGCCCAGGCGCCGCCGGAGGGATAGCGATGGCAGAGATCGTCATCCTGGGAGCCGGAGTCTCAGGGCATACCGCAGCACTTCACCTACGACGCCTCCTGGGTCGCGAACATCGCGTCACAGTGGTGTCACCCAACTCGCATTGGAACTGGATCCCGTCCAACATCTGGGTCGGCGTGGGTGAGATGGACAAGAAGTCCGTCGTGTTCCCGCTTGCCCCCGTCTACCAGCGCACGGGCATCGACTTCCGCCAGGCCAAAGCCGTGGCGATCCGCCCGGACGGCGACCGTGACGACAGTCGCGGCGCGGTCGACATCGAGTACACCGTGGCGAAGCGGGCTGGTCAGACCGAGCGCCTGCGCTACGACTACCTGGTCAACGCCACCGGTCCGAAGCTCCGCTTCGAGGCAACCCCTGGGCTGGGTCCGGATGGGTTCACGCAGTCCGTCTGCACGGCCGATCACGCGGTCGAAGCCGCAGCCAAGCTGAAAGAGGCCATCGGGCTGCTGAAGCAGGGCAAGCCCCAGACGCTGGTCGTTGGCATGGGCCACGGCACCTGCACCTGTGAGGGAGCGGCGTTCGAGTACGTCTTCAACGTCGATCATGAACTCCGCGAAGCGGGGGTCCGGGATCTCGCGCGAGTGGTCTACCTCACCAACGAGGCACAACTTGGCGACTTCGGGGTCGACGGCATGGTCTTCGACCAGCAGGGCTTCCAGACCACCAGCGAGCTGTGGACGGGCTCACTGTTCCGCGAGCGGGGCGTCGATGCCATCCTCGGCGCCCACGTGTCGGCGGTGGAGCAAGGACTGATCCACTACGAAACCCTCGACGGCGCCAAACACACCCTCGAGTTCGATTTCGCCATGCTGATCCCGCCGTTCGGCGGCGTGCCCTTGAAGGCTTACGACGCCGACGGGGTGGACATCACCGATCGCCTGTTCGCCCCCAGCGGGTTCATGAAGGTGGACGCCGATTACACCCCCAAACCGTACGAGGAATGGCGTGCCGAGGACTGGCCGACCACCTACCTGGCCCCCGGCTACGACAACGTGTTCGCGGTGGGGATCGCCTTCGCGCCGCCGCACCAGATTTCGCGGCCCCGCAAGTCGCCCAACGGGACGCTGATCGCCCCCTCTCCGCCGAGGACGGGGATGCCGTCCGGCGTCATGGGCAAAACCGCGGCGCTGACCATCGCCTCGCGGATCAAGCACGGCCCGGAAACGCCGCCCCACACGGCTTCTATGGCCAGGATGGGGGCGGCCTGCGTCGCGTCCGCCGGAGCCGGCCTGACCCGGGGCTCGGCCGCAGCCATGACGATGCTGCCCGTGGTGCCCGACTACCAGCGCTTCACCACCGGACGCGACGAGCGCGAGACGCGCGGCGAGATCGGCCTGTCCGGCCACTGGGCGAAGCTGATGCTGCACTACCTGTTCATCTACAAGGCCAAGGCCCTTCCGGGCTGGCCGCTGATCCCGGAGTGATGATGACGAACCAACCCGTCGCGGACCTGTCGAAGTCCCCGCTACCGACCGCGAAGACGCTCAAGATGCGCCGATCGATACCGTTCCAGTTCACGAGGTTCGTGGTGTTCAACGCCCGAATCTTGCGCATGGTGCTGAAAGGCCACCACTGACCAACGGCCACCACCACGACCACGAACCGCCATGCTCGAAGCCCACCATCCGTACCGGGTGGTGGGCTTCGGACGTTCCGTCCTCAGGCGAGGGAGAGCTTCAGGCGAGGGAGAGGAAGAGCTTTTGCAGCCCTGCCACGTCGAGGGTGTTGGCGTCGGGGTCGGTCAGGCACTGTTGCAGACCGGTCGCGATGACGGCGAAACCGGCCTTGTCGAGCGCCTTCGAGACCGCAGCCAACTGCGTCACGATGTCCTTGCAGTCGCGCTGCTCCTCGATCATGCGGATGATGCCGCCCAGCTGGCCCTGCGCCCGCTTGAGTCGCTTGACAACGGCTTCCATGTCTTCGGCGTTGAGCTGCATGGCACCTCCTTGGCTGAGCTTGATCCCCGTCGTGCTCACTATACGAC
>JBAVKY010000026.1:0-2523 GCA_049688555.1 Propionicimonas sp. | reverse complement strand
GGGCCCGGACTGCTCCGGTCTTGGTGTCCAAGGCGACCACCGCGCCCTTGCGTCCTGCCAGCGCGTTCCAGGCGGCCTGCTGGGCGCGGCCGTCCAGGGTCGTCTCGACCGTCCCGCCACGCGGTGTGGCGCCGGTTGCCAAGTTGACCAGCCGGTTGAGGAACTGTGAATCATCCGCCCCGGAGAGCTGGGCGGAGTAGGACTTCTCGAGCGCGGAGGCGCCGTAGAAGTAGCTGTAGAAGCCGGTGACCGGGGCGTACAGCTCGCCGCTGCCGTAGCTGCGCTGGAACTTGTACTGGTCCTTCACGGCAGTGGTCTCGGCGATCCGGGTCTTCCCGGCCAAGATTGGGCCGCGGTCCTGGGCGAACCGGGCGTCGGTGACCCGACGGTTCTTCGGTTGGTCGAGCAGGTCCGACTGGCGTGCGATATAGGAGTAGCTGAGGTTGAGCACTAGGGCGGCGAACAGCACCATGACGGTCACGGCCACCCGTCGGATCGGTCCGTTCATGTTGGCTCGTCCATCCTGGCAACGACCTGGGTGACCTCTTCGGCAGGGCTCGGCCGCGCGGCGGCCGAAGCACCGGTTGCCACAGGTTGGGGGGCGACGGCGTTGAGGTCGATGACCTGGGTGGACTCCTCGGCGAGGGAGTGGACGGGACCCGCGGCGCTCGGCTCCAGGGCGGGGCGCCGCACGTGGTGGGTGATGACCAGCAACAGGGCGATCATCACCCAGTTGGCCACCAGCGACGAGCCGCCCTGGGACATGAAGGGTGTCGTCAGACCGGTCAGCGGCAGCAGTCGCGTGACGCCGCCGAGGATCGCGAAGACCTGCAGGGCAAAGACGAAAGACAGCCCGGCGGCCAGCAGTTTGCCGAACGGGTCCTTCGCGCCGAGCGCCGTTCGCAGGCCACGAGCCACGATGAGTCCATAGACCAAGATGATGGCGGTCAATCCTGCGACGCCGAGTTCCTCTCCGGCGGCCGCGGCGATGAAGTCGGTCTTCGCCAGCGGGGTGAGGTAGGGCCGTCCCAACCCCCAACCGGTGCCGAAGAACCCGCCCCACGCCAGGCCGAACTGGGCGTTGATCACCTGGTAGTTCTGGTTGAAGTTCGAGAAGGGGTCGAGCCAGGACGAGACCCGCACTTGGACGTGACTGAAGGTCAGAAATGCCGTGTAGGCACCCGCCGAGAAGAGCAGGACACCGAGGATCGGCCAGCTGGGACGTTCGGTGGCGACGTAGAGCATCATGACGAAGAGGCCGAAGAAGAGCAGCGACGTGCCCAGATCCTTCTGGAACACCAGGACGGCCAGGCTGGCCAACCACATCACCAGGATCGGCCCCAGGTCACGTAACCGCGGCAGGTCGATGCCGGCGAACCGGACTCCGGCCATCGCCAGTACCTCGCGCTTCTCGACGAGGTAGGCCGCGAAAGCGATCGACAAGATGATCTTGGCGACCTCGGCAGGCTGGAAACTCCAGCGTCCGAGTCGGATCCAGATCTGGGCGCCGTGATTCTCCTGGCCGATTCCCGGAACCAGCGGCAGCATCAACGTGATCATGCCGATCAGGAATAGCAGATAGGGGTAGGCCCGCAGGATCCGGTAGTCGCGCAGCAGGAAGATCACGACGCAGGCTGCCACGATGGCGACCGCCGTCCACATCAGCTGCAGTTCGGCGCTGTGAGGCGCCTTGGTGTCGGCCAGGTCGAGCCGGTGGATCAACGCCAGGCCGAGGCCGTTGAGCAACAGGACGCTCGGCAGGATCAACGGGTCGGCGTACGGCAGTCGCCACCGCACCATGAGGTGGATCAGCAGTCCCAGCGCCACCGCGATGCCAACAGCCCAAGGCCACTGGGTGGGCAACTCGGCGTCGGTGTTCAGGTGAGTGAGGAAGTAGCCGCCGAGGCTGATGGCCAGGGCGAAGGCCATCATGAAGGCCTCGACCCAGCGACGCTTGCGATAGACGACGATGTCGCTCATCAGCACCCCGTGGTGTCGATGCTCGGTGTGCTGGTAGACGGTTGGGGCGTGACAGTCGAGCTGGGGCTGCCCTTCGGAGTGGGGCTGGGAGTGGGGCTGCCCTTGGGGCTGGCCTTCGGGCTGGCCTTCGGCGAAGGAGAGGCCGCGGTGGTCGCGCTGGGGAGGGGCGTGACGGTTGGCTGCAATCGGGTGCGGCGCTGCGCCAAGCACTCGAGGGAACGGGCCTCAAGGTTGTCCGCGATGACCCGGGCCGATGCCAGCGAGTCGGCGTGCATCGTCGCGATGACCTCGGCGCGGTCGCTGGCTGGCAGGTCGTCCAGCCGGGTGGACGTGGACTCGACAAGCTCCGACAGTGGCATCCCGAAGACCTGGTCCGGGGGGACGCCCCGGAAGATCGCCACCGTCTCGCCGTGGGGTCCGACGAAGTACTGGGTCCGGGTGTAGGAGTACCACAGCCCGATGCCCGCAGCGATCAGGACGAGGGGCAGCGCAACGGCGAGTGTGAGTTTCAGCCACGCCCACGGCGGTCGTTCGGTGGTGGGC
>JBAVKY010000025.1:0-43276 GCA_049688555.1 Propionicimonas sp. | reverse complement strand
GTTCCGCAGCGCGAAAGCGAGTGGCCGTCCGTGCCTGTTCGGCTACATCGGGAAGTGCGCAGCGCCCTGCGTCGGCCGGGTCGATGCCGAGGAGCATCGTGACCTCGTGCAGGACGTCTGCGATTTTCTGGCCGGGCAGACCGCCGCGCTGACCCAGCGCGTCGAACGGCAGATGAAGGCGGCTGCCGCCGACCTGGAGTTCGAGAGGGCCGCGGTGCTGCGGGATCGGCTCCTGGCGCTCAGCCAGGCCACCGAGAAGAACGCGATCGTCCTGGGCGAAGGCACCGACGCGGACGTGATCGCGCTGGCCGAGGATCCTCTTGAAGTGGCTGTCCAGATCTTCCACGTCCGGGCCGGACGGATTCGCGGCGAGCGCGGCTGGGTTGCCGACCGTACCGACGACGCGGGGACGGCTGAGCTCATCGAGGCGTTCCTGCTGCACCATTACGGCTCCGCGGCGGCAGAGACGGAGGTCGCGCAGGCGATTCCGCCGGAGGTCCTGGTACCGATCGCACCGGCCGCTGGCGATGTCCTCGCCGACCTGCTGAGCGAACAACGCGGCTCTCGGGTCACCATCCATGTGCCCCTGCGCGGCACCAAACTATCGCTGATGGAAACCGTGGCGAAGAACGCCCGTGAGGCCCTGGTGTTGCACAAGACCCGCCGTGCCAGCGACCTGTCGACCAGAAACCGAGCCTTGGAGGAGATCCAGCAGGCACTCGGGATGGCGAGCGTCCCGCTGCGCATCGAGTGCTTTGACATCTCGCACCTGCAAGGCACAGAGGTCGTGGCCTCGATGGTCGTCTTCGAGGACGGGCTGCCTCGCAAGGGTGATTACCGCAGGTTCATCATCCGCAGCGTCGAAGGTTCGAACGATGTGGCCGCGATGCACGAAGTGATCACCCGCAGGTTCAGCCGGCTGCGGGATGAGATTGGGAACGCTGCCGACCAGGTCGGGCCGCTGCTGGTGGATCCGACCACCGGCGCGCCCCGCCGATTCGCCTACGCGCCGGGACTGGTGGTCGTCGACGGCGGTGCTCCCCAGGTCGCCGCGGCACGGCAGGCGTTGACCGCGCTGGGGATGCCGGAGATTCCGCTGTGCGGTCTGGCCAAGCGGCTGGAGGAGGTCTGGCTCCCCGAGGAGGAATACCCCGTCATCCTTCCGCGCACCAGCGAGGCGCTGTACCTGCTGCAACGGGTCCGGGATGAGGCGCATCGGTTCGCCATCACCCATCACCGGGGCAGACGCTCGAACGCGATGGTGGAGTCACTCCTCGACGAAGTGCCCGGTCTCGGGGAGTTGCGACGCAAGGCGCTGTTGACCTACTTCGGCTCGGTCAAGAAGCTGCGGGCCGCGACCACCGGGGAGATCGCCCTGGTGCCGGGCATCGGTCCCAAGACCGCGGCGGCCATTCATGCCGCGGTCGCCGGTCAGGCGCAAGGCGAGGCGCTGAATGCCGCCACCGGAGAGCTCATCGAGCAGTGACCACCGGGGTGAGGGCCGACGCTTATCATGGCGATATGAGCGCGGCCGAAGAACCCGTGGAGTTCCTCGTCATCACTGGTATGTCCGGTTCCGGACGGCGAACGGCGGCGCATACCCTTGAGGACCACGCCTGGTTCGTGGTCGACAACCTCCCGCCAAGTCTGATGCCGCAGTTGCTCGAGTTGGCCCGAGAGCGTCAATTCACCAAGGTGGCCGTCGTGATGGACGTGCGGACCCGCTCTGCCTTTGCCGAGATATCGGTTGCCTTCGCGCAATTGGGGCAGGCAGGGGTGGTGCCCAAGATCCTCTTCCTTGACGCAGCCGACGAAGTGATCGTGCGGCGGCAGGAGTCGGTACGGCGTCCGCTGCCCCTGCAGGGAACAGACCGGCTGCTGGACGCGATCAAGCGCGAGCGGAAGCTACTGGCCGACCTCAGGGCGCGTGCCGACATCGTGATCGACACCACCGCGATCAACGTCCACCAACTGAGCGACCGGGTCGTGACGTTGATCGCCCACGCGACCAGTGACCTGCAGATCACCGTGATGTCCTTCGGCTTCAAGAACGGAGTGCCGATCGACGCGGACATCGTCTTGGATGTGCGGTTCCTGCCCAATCCGCACTGGGTGCCGGAACTCCGGCCCCAGACCGGCCTGTCCCACGCCGTCTCGTCGTACGTGCTGGCCCAGGAGTCGGCGTCGGAGTACCTCGACCTGGTCGAGCGGATGATCGCGACGATGACCCCTGGCTACGTCAGGGAAGGCAAGCAGCACGCCACCTTCGCGATCGGGTGCACCGGAGGCAAGCATCGCAGCACGGCCATCAGCGAGGAACTCGCGCGTCGACTCCGGCAGCGCGGCATGAGCGTCAACGTGCTGCACCGAGATCTGGGTCTGGAGTGAGCGGCGCGGTCACCGGGCAACCACGCGTCACGGCCTTGGGTGGGGGCCACGGACTGGCCGCAAGCCTCGGTGCCCTGCGCCGGATCACGAACCGGCTCACCGCCATCGTCACGGTGGCTGACGACGGCGGCTCTTCGGGCAGGCTGCGCAGCGAATTCGGCATCCTGCCTCCCGGTGACCTACGGATGGCGCTGGCCGCGCTGTGCGGCGACGACGACATCGAGCGCACCTGGGCGCAGGTGTTGCAGTCACGGTTCTCAGGCGACGGCCCCTTGGGCGGCCACGCCATCGGAAACCTGCTGATCGCCGGGCTCTGGCAGCAGATCAACGATCCGGTGGCCGGGTTGGACATGGTCGCCGCGTTGCTGCGGGTGCAGGGTCGGGTGCTGCCGATGTCCGCCGTCCCGCTGGTCATTGAGGCCGACGTGATCGGTGCCGATCCCGGTCTCCCGGACGAGCCGGTGCGGGTGGTCGGGCAAGAAGCGGTCGCGCTGGCCACCGGGGTGATCCTTGATGTTCGGCTCACTCCGTCCGAACCGCCGGCCGTCCCGGAGGCCGTGGCGGCGATCCTCGAGGCCGACTTCGTGGTGCTGGGACCGGGATCCTGGTACTCCTCGGTGATCCCCCATCTGCTGGTGCCCGAACTGGCGGCGGCGATCCTGGCAACCCCGGCGCGCCGGGTGCTGACGATGAACCTGGGCTCCACAACAGACGAAACGGACGGCTACACCGCCTCACGGCACCTCGAGGTACTGGCCGAACACCTGCCGACGCTGCGCCTGGACACGGTGGTGGTGGATCCGTCGTTCGGCAATGACCCGCACCTGGCCGCCTACGCGTCCTCACTGGGAGCGGAGGTGGTCCAGGCGGACGTCCGGATGCGGGACGGCAGCCCCCATCATGATCCGCTGAAGCTGGCAGCGGTCTACGCCGGCATCATGCGTCTGTAGGATTGGGCCGTTCGACGGCGCAAGGAGCAGGACGGGGGGTCGGCTGATCACATGGCGATGACGCAACAGGTCAAGGCTGAACTGGCGACCCTCGAGGTGACCAAGCCCGAACTACGCAAGGCTGAGGTCGCAGCCATGCTGCGCTTCTGCAATGGTCTGCACATCGCCGGCGGGAGGATCGTCGTCGAAGCCGAACTGGACACTGGCGCAGCCGCGCGACGGTTGCGGACCGCGATTGCGGAGCTGTTCGGATTCAATTGCGAGTTCGTCGTGATCAGCAGCAGCGGCCTGCGGCGGGGGACCCGCTACATCGTTCGGCTGTTTCGTGACGGGGATTCCCTGGCGCGCCAGACGGGGCTGGTGGACACCCGCGGGCGTCCGGTGCGCGGCCTGCCGGTGCAGGTCGTCAGCGGCGGGCCCGACGTGGCCGTGGCAGCGTGGCGCGGCGCCTTCTTGGCTCATGGCTCGCTCACCGAACCCGGCCGTTCGATGGCGCTTGAAGTGACGTGCCCCGGCTCGGAAGCAGCGTTGGCGCTGGTCGGGTCGGCCCGGCGGATCGACATCCAGGCCAAGGCCCGTGAGGTCCGCGGCGTCGATCGCGTGGTGATTCGGGACGGGGACGCCATCGCAGCCATGTTGACCAGGCTAGGTGCCCACGAGTCCGTCCTGGCCTGGGAGGACCGGCGGATGCGTCGTGAGGTCAGGGCGTCGGCGAACCGACTGGCGAACTTCGACGATGCCAACCTGCGACGCTCTGCCCGCGCAGCGGTGGCGGCCGGTGCGCGCGTCAAGCGTGCCCTCGAAATCCTCGGCGACGACGTTCCCGAGCACCTGTTGGTCGCAGGACGGTTGCGGCTGGAACACCAGCAGTCGAGCCTGGAGGAATTGGGCCAGTTACACACCCCGCCCCTGACCAAGGACGCGGTGGCCGGACGCATCAGGCGGCTGCTGGCAACCGCTGACAAACAGGCCGTGGAACTAGGTATTCCGACGACCGAGGCCAGTCTCGGTGCCGAGTTGGCCGACGACGGCGACTGACGAATCGACCGCTGTTTTCGGCCCTCCACTGGTCGTCTGCGCAGGTTCTGCCATCGGGCTTCTCACCGTTCGTGGATTCGCTAGGCTGGGCTGCGTCCACCTGCCCGGGTTCGGTTTCGAACTTCCGTGCAGACGTCTGTAGTTAGGAGACCCACTCAATGACCGTCAAGGTTGGCATCAACGGCTTCGGCCGCATCGGCCGAAACTACTTCCGCGCCCTGATCGCGTCAGGCGCCGATCTCGATGTGGTGGCCGTGAACGACCTCACCGACAACAAGACCCTCGCGCAATTGCTCAAGTACGACTCGATCCTGGGACGCTTCCCCGGCACGGTCACCTCTGACGAGAACGCGCTGTACGTCGACGGCAAGGAGATCAAGGCCTTCGCTGAGCGGGATCCGGCCAATCTCCCCTGGGGAGACCTCGGCGTCGACATCGTCATCGAGTCCACTGGCTTCTTCACCGACGCGACCAAGGCCAAGGCCCACATCGCCGCCGGCGCCAAGAAGGTGCTCATCTCCGCCCCGGCGAAGAACGAGGACATCACCATCGTGATGGGTGTGAACGACGGCCTGTATGATCCCGCCGCGCACCACATCATCTCCAACGCTTCCTGCACCACCAACTGCCTGGCCCCCCTGGCCAAGGCGCTGAATGACGGCATCGGCATCGTCAAGGGTCTGATGACCACCATCCACGCGTACACCCAGGACCAGAACCTGCAGGATGCCCCGCACAGCGACCTGCGTCGCGCCCGCGCTGCCGCCCTGAACATCGTCCCCACCACCACCGGTGCTGCCAAGGCTGTCGCCCTGGTGCTCCCGGAACTCAAGGGCAAGCTGGACGGCTACGCGCTGCGCGTGCCGGTGCCAACGGGTTCGGTGACCGACCTCACGTTCGAGGCGTCTCGCGATACCACCGTCGAGGAGATCAACGCGATCGTCAAGGCTGCCGCCGAGGGCCCGCTGAAGGGGATCCTGGAGTACAGCACCGACCCGATCGTCTCCAAGGACATCGAGACCTACCCGCTGTCGAGCATCTTCGATGCGCCGCTGACCAAGGTCATCGGCAACCAGGTGAAGGTTGTCTCCTGGTACGACAACGAGTGGGGCTACTCCAACCGCCTGGTCGACCTGACCGTGCTGGTTGGCTCGAAGCTCTGACCCACCGCCTGACCCAGCACCTGAAAGTGGGCCGGCTCGCGTCTGTGGACGCGGGTCGGCCCACTGTGCGAACACCACAACCTGCGAACACCATCAAGATTTGTGCGAACACCATCAAGACACTGCGCTTAACCACCAAGAAGGAAGGTTGTCCGTGAAGTCCGTATCTGACCTCGGCGAGCTGCGAGGCAAGCGGGTTCTCATCCGCTGCGATTTCAACGTGCCGCTGGAGGGCGACACGATCACTGACGACGGCCGCATCCGTGCTGCCCTCCCGACCCTCATGCTGCTCCGCGAAGCGGGAGCGAAAGTGGTCGTCATGGCTCACCTGGGCCGCCCCAAGGGCGCCGTCAATCCGGCCTACTCGCTGGCCCCAGTTGCCAAGCGGCTGGGCGAGCTGCTGGGCGTCGAGGTCCATCTGGCGGGTGATGTGGTCGGCGATTCCGCCCAGGCAACCGTTGCCGCGCTGGCGGATTCCGATGTCGCCCTACTCGAGAACGTTCGATATGAAGCCGCCGAGGAGTCCAAGGTCGAGGCCGAGCGCCAGGCGCTGGCGGCCCGCTACGCGGCCTTGGGTGACGTGTTCGTCTCCGACGGTTTCGGGGTGGTCCACCGCAAGCAGGCGAGCGTCTATGACGTCGCCGCGTTGCTGCCCAACGCCGCCGGCCTGCTGGTGAAGAAGGAGGTGGAGATCCTCAAGACCCTCACGGTGACCCCGGAGCGGCCGTACGTGGTTGTCCTTGGCGGGGCGAAGGTGGCCGACAAGCTGGCCGTCATCGACAACCTGCTGAAGGCCGCCGACACCCTGATCATCGGCGGTGGCATGGCCTACACCTTCCTCAAGTCGAAGGGCTACGAGGTTGGCACCTCGCTGCTGGACGCCGATCGGATCGACGTCGTGGCGGGCTACCTGGAGCAGGCGACCGCCGCTGGCAAGCAGATCCTGCTGCCGGTGGATGTCGTTGTCGCGCCGAAGTTCGGTCCGGAGGGTCCCGCGACGGTCGTCGACGCCGAGGCGATCCCGGCCGACCAGATGGGGCTCGATATCGGTCCCAAGACCAGTGAACTGTTCGCCGAGGCGATCCGCGGCGCCAAGACCGTCTTCTGGAACGGGCCCATGGGCGTGTTCGAGATGGAGTTGTTCGCCGATGGCACGAAGGCCGTCGCGCAGGCGCTCTCCGAGTGCTCCGGACTGACCGTTGTTGGCGGCGGAGACTCGGCGGCGGCCGTCCGGCAACTCGGATTCACCGATGACCAGTTCGGCCACATCTCGACGGGTGGCGGGGCGTCCCTGGAATACCTGGAGGGCAAAGAGCTCCCCGGTCTGACTGTGCTCGAAGAGGAGAACTGACATGGCAAGAACCCCCCTGATGGCGGGCAACTGGAAGATGAACCTCAACCACGTCGAGGCGACTGGGCTGGTGCAGAAGCTGGCTTGGACCCTGGCCGATGCGAAGTACGACCCGGCGAAGTCCGAGGTGGCCGTGATCGTCCCGTTCACCGACATCCGGTCGGTGCAGACGGTGATCGAAGGCGACAAGCTGCCCTTGAAGTTCGGCGCGCAGGACGTCTCGGTGCACGCCTCGGGCGCGTACACCGGCGAGATCTCGGCGGACATGCTGGCGAAACTGAACTGCGCCTACGTCGTGGTCGGCCACTCCGAACGTCGCGAGTACCACGGTGAATCGGACGCACTGATCGGCGCGAAGGCCAAGATGGTTCTCGCGGCCGGGATGACCCCGATCGTATGCTGTGGCGAGGTTCTGGAGATTCGCAAGCAGGGCACGCACGTTCCCCATGTGCTCGCCCAAGTGACGGAATGCCTGGCCGGGCTGAACGCGGAGCAGGTCGCATCCCTCGTCATCGCCTACGAGCCAGTCTGGGCGATCGGTACCGGCGAGGTGGCGACCCCCGAAGACGCCCAGGAAGTGTGCGGAGCCATCCGTGGTTACGTGGCCGAGGCCTTCGGCGCCGAAGCCGCGGAGGCAGTTCGGATCCAATACGGCGGTTCGGTCAAGTCGAACAACGTGGTCGAGATCATGGCCAAGCCGGACGTCGACGGCGCCCTGGTGGGTGGCGCGAGCCTGAACGCGGAGGAGTTCGCCAAGATCGTGCTCTTCTACTCAGCAGCCTGATCAGCACGTAATCCAGGGGCGTTCCGAGGTAGCTCGGGACGCCCCTGGGGGCGTCTGGGGGGAATGCGGCATTCGGCAGCCCTTGAGTTAGGATTCTCGGCGTGACTGTTGTGCCGCTGATGACCTGGCCGATCCTGACGCTCCAGATCATCCTGATCCTGACCAGCATCGTGCTGGCACTGTTCATCCTGCTTCACAAGGGACGAGGCGGCGGCATGTCGGACCTGTTCGGCGGTGGGATGTCCACGTCCATGGGGGGCACCTCGGTCGCGGAACGGAACCTCGACCGGCTCACCATCGTGATCGGCGTGGTGTGGCTGGCCAGCATTCTCGGACTGCTGGTGCTCTACCGGTTCTTCCCTGAGGTCGGGGTACTGGGCTGAGGCCTGGGATCCATCGCTCGCAACTGGCAAGGAGACGTTCGTGGTGGGTGGCAGCGCGATTCGCGGCAGCCGGGTTGGCGCCGGGCCGATGGGCGAGGCTGAACGGGGTGATTCCGTCCCGCGGCTTTACGTGTCGTACTTCTGCTCCCACGGTCACGAGACCCGTCCGGCCTTCGCCGCCGACGCGGTCGTGCCAGAGACCTGGGACTGCCCGCGATGCGGGCTGCCGGCGAACCTCGACTCGGAGAACCCGCCACCGCCGCCCAAGATTCAGCCCTACAAGACGCACTTGGCCTACGTGAAGGAGCGCCGGACGGACGCGGAAGCTGTCGCGATCCTGTCTGAAGCCCTCGAGGCGCTCCGGGCACGCCGCGCGAACGGCGACGTCATCTATTGAGGCCCTGCATCGAACACTCGAAGTAGGGCAAACCCGAGGCAGCCGCCTGATCCACCAGCCACACCGTGGCATGGTGGCCGTGAACCCGGGCCGCGGGCAGCGACTGGTCCCCGGCCAGGGCGCGTGCCACGGCGTCCGCCTTGTCCTCGCCACTGACCAGGAACCACACTTCGCCCGACCGGTTGATCGCCCGCGTCGTCAGGCTGATCCGTTCCGCCGGCGGCTTGGGCGAGTCGCTCACCCCGATCACCAGCTGCCCGGCCGGCTCCTCCGAAGGGTGCCCGGGGAAGATCGAAGCCACGTGGCCGTCCGGGCCCATGCCGAGCAGGCAGAGGTCGAACCGGGTGGTGCCCAGTTCCTTGGCGTAGGTGGCAGCCGAGGCCGCCGCATCCACCACGCCGTCTGCGGCCGGCATCGGATGGGTTCGAGCCGGGTCGAGCGGGAAGTGGCCAGCGAGGGTGGCCAGGGCCGGGCCGGCGTGGCGGTCCGGATCATCGGTGGGGACGAACCGCTCGTCCCCCCACCACAGTTCGAGGCGACCCGGGTCGAGTTCGGAACCCGCCACCAGCCGTCCCAGCCGGGCGTACACCCGCAGCGCGATCCGTCCGCCGGTGAGGCAGAGCTGTGCGGTGCGCTGATTGGCCTGGAAACTGATCAGGGCGTCCAGCAGGCGGTGGGCCGCCCCGTCAGCAAGCTCGTCAGCGTCGAGGTACCGCAACACGCGTGGGGTCGGCTTCATGAACACTCCTCGGATCGTCGGGGATCGCTGGCGCGCCACCGTCCCGCCAATCGGGCCATGGTTGCACTGTAGGCGGCATCCTCGTCCAGGCGTCGCAATTCCTCGGTGATCAAGGAGTTGATCTGTTGTCGGGGGAGGGCGACCAGTCGCCGGGGGAGCCCGGGCGCCGAGAAGGCAGCCATCGTGCCATCCGTCCGCGAGAGCCGGATCTCGCCGTCATCGGTCTGCATCACCACGCCGGTGATCCCGATCCCGGCGGGGTCGTCGATCAGGCTCACCTCGACCCCCAGGCGGTCGTCGAGCCAGGCTGCCAGCAGCAGCCCGGCGGGGTTCCGCGGGGCCGCGCTCACTTGGACGGAACGGACGGGCGCGCGGTAGTGGTCGAGTGACGCCGCGAGCAGGCCGCGCCACTTGGTCAGGCGGGTCCAGCTCAGGTCGAGGTCGCCCGGGGCGTAGTGCAACGCGCGCTCCACCAACGCGGCGACGGGATCGACGGCACCCATCGCGTCGGTGATCCGGCGCACCGCCAGGCTGCCGATCGGGTCCCGGCCAGGCGCCGCCGGTGACATCCCGGGCCACCAGACCACCACGGAAGAATCCGGTAGCACCAGCGGCAACAGCACCGAGGCCCGGTGACTGACCAGATCGCCGTGGAAGACGAGCGAGATGATGTCGCCCGGCACGTCTTCGCCGAGCCGGAGTTGGGCGTCGAGCCGGGTGTCGCCAGGGGCGTTGGTGACCACCAGGATCCGTGACGGATGCTCGCGTCCCGCTTCGATGGAGGCGGCCAGCACCTCGTCGTAACTGCAGCCCTCGGCGACAGCGATCAGCGTGAACACCATTCCGGTGGGTAATCCGACCGCCGACCGAGCGCTCAGGATGCGCTGCCCAATGTCGGCAGCGCTGGTGTCGGGCAGGTCGATGATCATCCGAGGCTCCTCATGGTCGACGCCAGACCCGTCCGTCCCTGGCCAGCATCTCCCTGGCGAGGTCCGGTCCCCACGAGCCGGATTCGTAGCCCTGGGGCGCTTCGGGGTCCTCGGCCCAGTGTTCCAGCACGGGATCGAGGATCTGCCAGGACGATTCCACCTCTTCGCGGCGGGGGAACAGCGGCGGATCGCCCAGCAGGACGTCGAGGATCAACCGTTCGTACGCTTCCGGGCTTGACTCCGCGAAGGACCTGCCGTATGCGAAGTCCATGGTCACGTCGCGCAACTCCATACCGGTCGTCGGCACCTTTGCTCCGAACCGCAACGTGATGCCCTCGTCCGGCTGGATCCGCATCACCAGGGCGTTGGAACTCAGTCCGGCAGAGTCGGTGCGGGCGAACGGCAGGTGGGGCGCCGGCTTCAGCAGGAGCGCCACTTCGGTCACCCGCCGGGGCATCCGCTTAGCTGCCCGCAGGTAGAACGGCACTCCAGCCCAGCGCCGGTTGTCGATGTCGACGCGGATCGCGGCGTAGGTTTCGGTGGTCGAGCGAGGCGGGATGCCGTCCTCGTCGAGGTAACCCTTGACGTAGCGCCCGCCCGCCCAGCCGGCCAGGTATTGACCGCGGACGGAGTCCCGCCTCAGGTCACTGCCCGGACGGGTGGCAGCCAGCACCTTCTGCTTCTCGGCACTCAGTTGCTCGGCCTCGAAGGAGGTTGGCTCTTCCATGGCCGTCAGCGCCAGCAGCTGCAGCAAGTGGTTCTGAATGACGTCCCGGGCGGCACCGATGCCGTCGTAGTAGCCGGCGCGGCCGCCGATGCCGATGTCCTCGGCCATCGTGATCTGGACGTGGTCGACGTAGGTCCGGTTCCAGATCGGCTCGAACAATTCGTTGGCGAACCGGAACGCCAGCATGTTCTGGACTGTCTCCTTGCCCAGGTAGTGGTCGATCCGGAACACCGAGGCAGGGTCAAAGGCGGCGGACACCTTCCGCTCCAAGTCCTGGGCGCTGGCCAAGTCATGGCCGAACGGCTTCTCGATCACGACCCGCGACCAGCGGTCCGGATCCGCGTGCGTGGCGCTGCCGGCAAGGCCGTGCCGGCTCAACTGACCGATCACAGTGTCGAAGGCCTTAGGGGGGACCGATAGGTAGAACGCGTGGTTTCCCCCGGTGCCCTGAGCGCGATCAAGTTCGGCCAGGGTGGCGGCCAGCGTCTCGAAGGCGTCGTCGTCGTCCAGTTCGCCGGGCACGAAGCGGATGCCCTCCAGCAGTTGCTGCCAGACGTCGGTGCGGAAGGGCGTCCGGCAGTTCTCCTCGACGGCCTCGCGGACGACTGCGGCGAAGTGTTCAGCCGCCCAGTCCCGGCGGGCAAATCCGACCAGGCCGAAGCCAGGGGACAGCAACCCACGGTTGGCAAGGTCGTAGATGGCGGGCAAGAGCTTCTTGCGGGACAGGTCGCCGGTAACTCCGAACATCACCAGGGCGGACGGCCCCGCCATGCGGGGGAGCCGACGATCCAGTGAGTCTCGCAGCGGATTGCGGTACGACTCGGTCATCGCCCTCCTGGATGTGACAGGTCTGCCCGCCGGAACACGGGGCACCACCTGACTTTAGCCGGTGCGGCAGTCATCGCACCGGACGCGGTTTCCGGTCTACACTGCTCAGACCAGCGAGAAGGGACGCCGGCCATACGCATGCACACTCCGGTCAGCCTCGAGCAGGCAGCGCCAACCGCCGACGCGAGTCGTGGCCGCATCCGTGCGGTCGTGGCAGCGTACGTTGCTCTCGCCAAGCCGAGGATCATCGAGTTGCTTCTCGTCACCACCGTGCCCGCGATGTTCCTTGCCGTGGGCGGATTTCCGTCGCTTGGCCTCGTGACTGCGACGCTGGTGGGTGGCACTCTGGCTGCGGGCAGCGCCAACGTGTTCAACTCGGTGCTCGACGCCGATATCGATGCGACGATGCGACGCACCCGCCGCCGTCCGATGGTGCGCGAGCAGGTGGCCAAACCGCACGCCTACGCCTTCGGTGTGGTCCTGGGGATCGCCTCGACCCTGATCCTCGGGTTCGGGGCCAACTGGCTCTCGGCAGGGCTGGCCCTCCTGGCGAACCTCTACTACGTGTTCGTCTACACCATGGCACTGAAGCGCCGCACCACCCAGAACATCGTCTGGGGTGGGATCGCCGGTTGTTTTCCCCCGCTGATCGGGTGGACGGCCGTCACGGGGTCGATCGCGTGGCCACCACTGGTGCTGTTCGCCATCGTCTTCGCCTGGACCCCGCCGCACACCTGGGCGCTCGCCCTGCGCTACAAGGAGGACTACGCCAGCGCGCACGTCCCGATGCTGCCGGTGGTCATGCCCCCCGTAGCGGTCGCAGCGCGGATCGCGGCCTACACGGTGCTCACGGTGGCGGTGAGCCTGCTGCTGTGGCCGGTGGCCGGCACCGGCTGGCTCTACCCGGTCGTCGCCGGCGTCGCCGGCCTCGCCATGATCGCGGAAGCCGTCGCGTTGCTGCTGCGGGCACGCGCCGGGCTGGTGGACGCGGCGCTGAAGCCGATGCGCCTGTTCCACCTCTCCAACAGCTACCTCGCGGTGGTGTTCATCGCCGCCGCGATTGACCCGCTGATCTTCTGAACCCTGTCTTAGGCGAAATCGCTCACGGGCGGGGACTGCTGGACGGGTGCGCTGCGCGGGTGACCAGCAGAACGTGGCTGATCATGGCGGTGAACAGGGCCGTTCCGGCCATGTGAGCGACGACGAGTGCCGGTGGCAGGCTGAGGACGTATTGGGCGTAGCCGATCATTCCCTGCAGGATCTCGACGACCAGCAAGATGACGGTGGAGCGCCAAGCCTTGATGGTGCCGCGGGTGAGGACCAGCAGCAGGACCGTGCCGGCCACCGTCGCCCATACCGACAGGGCGTGGACGCGAGCGACCGCCTCGAGGTTGAGCCCGTTGCGTGCGGCGCCACCGTCCCCTGAGTTCGGACCGGCCCCGGTGACCACCGCGCCGAGCACCATCACCACCATGCCAAGGACGAAAACCCCGAGCGCCACCCGGCGTGCGGGAACGCTGGCCTTGGCATCGGGACGCACGCCGTGCGCCTCGTGAAGCATCGCCACCGACACCACGATCAAGGCGATCGACGGCAGTAGGTGGGCCCCGACCACCCACGGGTTCAGGTTCGTCAGGACCGAGAATCCCCCGATGATGGCTTGTGCGGGGATGCCGGCCGCGGCGCACAAGGCCAGCACGCGTAGCCGCGTCCGGGGGCGGCCACCGGAGTCCCGCGCCTGCCAGGCTGCCACCAGGGTGCCGATCGCGACCGCGACCAGGACAAAGGTGAGCAGCCGGTTGCCGAACTCGATGAAGGCGTGGGCGCCGGCTTCGGGATGCGGGAGATAGGCTCCCGGCTCGCACTCCGGCCACGTGCTGCAGCCGAGACCGGATTGGGTGACGCGCACCAGGCCGCCGGTCACGATCAGGAGCATGTTGCTGACCAGGGAGGCCAGCGTCCAGCGTTTCAGCGCGGTGGGGGAGCTCAGGAGGTCCATCGGAACACCCTTCGGGCCAGGACCAGGCCGCCGACGGCCCAGCACAACAGGATCATCAGCCCGAAGGCGTCGGTGCGTCCGGCAGCCCACGCCCGCAGGATCTCGGCGAGCGCTGTGGTGGGCAGCAGTGCCAGCACCGGCTGCAGCCAGGCCGGGTACAGCGCCAGTGGAACGAGGACGCCCCCCGCCGCTCCGACCAGGTAGACCAGGTTGGACAGCGCCAGCGTGAGCTCCGCCGACGCGCGACCGGCCAGGACGAGGGCCAGACTGGCGAAGCAGATCAGCCCGAGCGGGATTGCCACCGCGACGACCACCGTCTGGAGTGGGGTGGGGTGAGGTGCCCAGCCGGTCGCCAGCGCGACCAGCGTGAGAATGACGCCCTGCACGGCTGCCACCAGCGAAATGGACAGTGACTTGCCGGCCAGGAGGTCGCCGCGACGCAGCGGGGTGGCTGCGAGACGCTCGAGCACCCCGTAACGACGCTCGAAACCCGTCATGATCGCCAGCGATGTGAAGCCGGTCGACCAGAGGCCGAGTGCGATCACGGAAGCCGGGAAAGCGCCGTCCCGAGGGCCAAATCGGTCACCCAGAGCCGCATTGGCCAGCAGTAGGGAGACTGGGATCACCAACGCCAGCAAAAGCTGCTCGCCGTTGCGGACGGTCAGCCGAAGCTCCATCCAGCCGTGCCGGACGATCCGGCGCCACTGCGGCGCGGCCGTGCCAGCGGGAGTCAGGTCGAGCAGGCTCACGCTGCGCCACCCGGCCGGGTCATCGTGAGAAACAGGTGTTCCAGGGTGGCGTCGGTGGTCAGCTCGGCCACCGTGCCCTGGGCCACCGCGCGCCCGCCGTCCAGCATCACGATCCGGTCGGCGAGCTGCTCGGCTTCGTCCATGGCATGGGTGGTGAGAAGCACCGCAACCCCGGCATCACGCAGGTGAGCGATCAGCTGCCAGGCCTGGCGGCGTACGTGAGGATCGAGCCCTGCGGTGGGCTCGTCGAGAAAGACCAGCCGCGGCCGTCCGATGAGGGCGCCGGCCAAGTTCACCAGCTGCTGCTGGCCGCCGGAGAGCCGGCGGTACGGCGTGCCGGCGAACTGGGCGATGCCGAGCTCGTCGACGAGTTCCGCGACATCGAGCGGGTCCTGGTAGAGGCCGGCGAGGTACACCAGCAGCTCGCGGGGACGGACGCCTGACCAGGCGCCCGTCGATTGCGGCATCAGGCCGACGGCGTCATTGGCCCCGGGGGTTCCCGCCGGCAGCCCGAGCACGTCGATCGAGCCGCCGTGCAGCTGCTGCAGCCCGATGCAACTGCGGAGCATGGTCGTCTTGCCAGCGCCGTTGGGGCCCAGCACGGCGGTGATCTCCCCGGCACGGGCGGTTAGGCTCAAGCCGTCCAAGACAAGCCGGCCGCCCAGTCGTACCGTGACGCCGGTCAGGGTGAGGGCAGTCACGTCGGGCACCAGCACAGTCTAGGGTCGCCCAACAGTGATGCCCGGCTCCCACGAAGGGAACCGGGCACCAGCACTGTGCAGCCCGTGTGCCTACTTGGTGGCGTATTCGCCCGAGCGGGGCACGTCGACGAAGTCGGCCTTGGTGAGCATCGGGGCGTCGATCCGCATGCCGTAGAAGGAGCGCCACACCATGTACGCGCTGGCGAGCCCGAAGGCCACGGCCAACACCCCGTTGATGACCGGGTTGCTGATGATGATCGAGAGTTCGATGGCCAGCATGCCGAACAGGGTGGTGAACTTGATGACCGGGTTCAGGGCCACCGAGGAGGTGTCCTTGAACGGGTCGCCCACGGTGTCGCCGACGATGGAGGCGTCGTGCAGTTCGGTGCCCTTGGCCTGCAGGTCGACCTCGACGATCTTCTTCGCGTTGTCCCAGGCGCCACCGGCGTTGGCCATGAAGATGGCCTGGTAGAGCCCGAAGATGGCGATCGAGATCAGGTAGCCGATGAAGAAGTACGGCTCCACGAAGGCGAACGCCAAGGTGGCGAAGAAGATCCCCAGGAAGATATTGAACATGCCCTTCTGGGCGTACTGGGTGCAGATCTCCACGACCTTGCGGGAGGTCTCCACCGAGGCCTTCGTGGTGCCCTCGAGGTCGATGTTCGCCTTGATGAACTCCACCGCCCGGAACGCGCCCGTCGTGACGGCCTGCATGGAGGCGCCGGTGAACCAGTAGATGATCGCGCCACCGGTGATCAGGCCCAGCAGGAACGGCACGTGCAGCAGCGAGAGGTTCTCGACGTTGTTGGTCAGGCCGCTGGTGAGGCCCATGATGATCGAGAAGATCATGGTGGTGGCACCCACCGCTGCGGTACCGATGAGCACGGGCTTCGCGGTGGCCTTGAACGTGTTGCCGGCGCCGTCGTTGGCCTCCAGCAGGTACTTGGCCCGCCCGAAGTCGGGCAAGATGGCGTAGTCACGGTCGAGTTCCTCACGAATGCCAGGAAGCGATTCGATCTGGGACAGCTCGTAGACGCTCTGGGCGTTGTCGGTGACCGGGCCGTAGGAGTCCACGGCGATGGTGACCGGGCCCATGCCGAGGAAGCCGAAGGCAACCAGGCCGAGGGCGAACACGCCCGGGGCGAGCATGATGCCGCCGCTGATCACGCCGTCGACCATGGCGCCGGGGGTGATCATCGTGGACACGCCATAGGCGCCGGCCATCAGGCTGACGATCGCGATGCCCAGCCAGTAGGCGGAGAAGTTGCCGGCGACCAGGCCGGAGAGGATGTCGAGCGAAGGGCCGCCTTCCTTGGCGGACTTGACGACCTCTTCGACGTGCTTGGCCTTGACGCCGGTGAACACCTTCACCAGTTCGGGAATGATCGCGCCGGCGAGGGTGCCGAAGCTGATGATCAGCGACAGCTTCCACCACAGGGTCGTGTCGCCACCGACGTTGGGCAGCATCAGGGCGGACATGATGAAGGTGAGGATGATGGAGACGATCGAGGTGATCCAGACCAGGGAGGTCAGCGGGGTCTCGAACTCCATCTCGTCGGCATCGGCGTACTTCGCCTTGGCCCATAGGGCGTTGCCGAAGTAGGACAGGCCCGAGGCCACGAGCATGATCGCGCGGATGAAGAAGATCCAGACCAGGAAGTGCGCCTGCAGGTCGGCCTGGACGCCCAGCAGGATGAAGGTGATCAGCGCGACGCCGGTCACGCCGTAGGTCTCGAAGCCGTCGGCGGACGGCCCGACCGAGTCGCCGGCGTTGTCGCCGGTGCAGTCGGCGATGGTGCCGGGGTTACGCGGGTCGTCCTCGCCGATCTTGAACACGATCTTCATCAGGTCCGAGCCGATGTCGGCGATCTTGGTGAAGATACCGCCGGCGATCCGCAGCGCCGAGGCGCCCAGCGACTCGCCGATCGCGAAGCCGAGGAAACAGGCGGTGGCGATGTTGCCCGGAATGAACATCATGATCGCGAGCATCATGATCAACTCAGTCGAGATGAGCACCATGCCGACGCTCATTCCTGAGCGCATCGGGATGTTGTAGACGTCGTAGGGCTTGCCCCTCAGCGAGGCGAAGGCGGTCCGGGAGTTCGCGAAGGTGTTGAGGCGGATGCCGTACCAGGCGATCGCGTAGGAGCCGGCCATGCCGATGATCGCGAACAGCAGCACGATGACCACGCGACTCCAGCCACCGGTGGTGTTGAGGAAGCCGAAGTAGATGAAGATCACCGAACCGATGAAAGAGAACAGCACCAGCAGGAACTTGCCCTGCTGCACCAGATAGGCCTTGCAGGTCTCGTAGATGAGCTCGGACACCTCGCGCATGGACGCGTGGACCGGCAGGTTCTTGAGCTGCCGGTAGCTGAACAGGCCGAAGGCGAAGCCGCCGACGCAGATCAGCATTCCGAGGAACAGCAGCCACCAGCCGCTGATGCCGCCCATGAAGGTCACTGCATGCAGGTCGGGCAACGGTAGGTCGAACTCACTCGTGTGGGTCGAGTGAGGGGCTTCGGCCCCGCCGGACGAACAGGCGGTCAGGCTGAGGGCCCCCAGGGCTAGGTAGACTGCAGCACGCACGCGACGGTGCGGACGCGACTGCACGGGTTGTGGGTCAATCGAAGAGGTCGTCACGACAATTCCTTCAGGGAAAACCGAGGGTTCAGTAGGGCTGGCAGCCTTACCACCTTTGACGTGACAAAGTCGCCAAGAGCAGCCTACGACGCCTCGTCGTAGTTGTCACAACGAGCCATCCTCCGGATGGATGGTTGAGTCCGTCGCAAAATAGGTCATAATAGTGTTGTGAAATCTCCAGCCAGCGAGGACCTCGACCGAGACCTCGACGCGGCCGATCCGGTCCAGGTGGAGTCGGACGCCTCGACCCGCTCGCGCGTCGCGCGCGCCATCCTGCAGCACGGTCCCTCGACCGCCAACGAACTCGCGCACCAACTGGAGCTGACGCCGGCCGCCGTGCGTCGGCATCTCACGGTGCTGCTCAGCACGGGGCATCTCACCTCGCGCGAGCAACGGGTGTACGGCCACCGCGGCCGTGGCCGTCCGGCCAAGGTCTTCGCCCTCACCGATGCCGGGCGCGGCGTGTTCTACCAGGCCTACGACGACCTGGCGATCGACGCGCTGGGCTTCCTGCGAGAGGTGGCGGGCGAGAAGTCCGTGCGGGACTTCGCCGAGCGCTTCGCCGCGGGCATCGGTGACCGCTTCGCTGCCGTCCGCGGGGAATACGACGCCCCGGTCCAGGCGTTGGTCGAAGCATTGACCGCAGAAGGTTTCGTTGCGTCCCTGCAACCGATCGCCTCCGGCGTTCAACTGTGCCAGTACCACTGCCCGGTCGCGCATGTGGCGGCCGAGTTCCCTGAGTTGTGCGAGGCGGAGACCCGCGAGTTCTCGCGGTTGCTCGACTCGCATGTGCAACGGCTGGCCACCATCGCCCACGGGGACGGGGTGTGCACCACCCACATCCCCCGGCCGGTGGACAGACCAGTCCAGCTGACCGACGAACGAAAGGCCGTCCGATGACTTCGACAGCACCTGTAGCCCCGGGACTTGGGTCCACCCAGGAAGAGCACCTCGAGGCGCTGGGGGCTTACCAGTACGGCTGGCACGACTCCGACATCGCCGGTTCCACCGCCCGTCGCGGCCTCACCGAGGACGTGGTGCGCAACATCTCCGGGCTGAAGAACGAACCGGAATGGATGTTGGCGACACGCCTGAAGGCGCTGCGGCTGTACCAGCGCAAGCCGATGCCGGTGTGGGGTGCGGACCTGAGCGGGATCGACTTCGACAACATCAAGTACTTCGTCCGTTCCACCGAGAAGCAGGCGAACACCTGGGAGGACCTGCCGGACGACATCAAGCGCACCTACGACCGGCTGGGGATCCCCGAGGCCGAGAAGATGCGGCTGGTGTCCGGCGTGGCCGCGCAGTACGAGTCCGAGGTGGTCTACCACAAGATCAACGAAGAACTGGAGCGCCAAGGAGTCATCTTCCTCGACACCGACACCGGCCTGAAGGAGCACCCCGAACTCTTCAAGGAGTACTTCGGCACCGTGATCCCGGTGGGCGACAACAAGTTCGCCTCGCTGAACACCGCGGTGTGGTCGGGCGGCTCGTTCATCTACGTGCCCAAGGGCGTCCACGTGGCGATCCCGCTGCAGGCCTACTTCCGGATCAACACCGAGAACATGGGCCAGTTCGAGCGGACGCTCATCATCGCCGACGAGGGCTCCTACGTGCATTACGTCGAAGGCTGCACCGCGCCGATCTACTCCTCGGATTCGCTGCACTCCGCGGTGGTGGAGATCATCGTCAAGAAGAACGCCCGGGTTCGCTACACCACGATCCAGAACTGGTCGACCAACGTGTACAACCTGGTCACCAAGCGCGCCACCTGTGACGCCGGCGCGACCATGGAGTGGATCGATGGCAACATCGGCTCCAAGGTGACCATGAAGTACCCGGCCGTCTACCTGCTCGGCGAGCACTCCCGGGGTGAGACCCTGAGCATCGCCTTCGCCGGCGAGGGGCAGCACCAGGACGCTGGCTCCAAGATGGTGCACGCCGCGCCTCACACCTCGAGCTCGATCATCTCCAAGTCGGTGGCGCGTGGTGGCGGCCGGGCCTCCTATCGCGGCCTGGTCCAGGTGCAGGAAGGTGCCCACCACTCCGCCTCGTCGGTGAAGTGCGACGCCCTGCTGGTCGATACCATCTCGCGCTCTGACACCTACCCTTACGTCGACGTCCGCGAGGACGACGTCTCGATGGCCCACGAGGCTACCGTCTCGAAGGTGAGCGACGACCAGTTGTTCTATCTGAGGAGCCGCGGCCTGGGCGAGGACGAGGCGATGGCGATGATCGTGCGCGGTTTCGTCGAGCCGATCGCTCGGGAACTCCCGATGGAGTACGCCCTCGAGCTCAACCGGCTGATCGAACTGCAGATGGAAGGGGCCGTGGGCTGAAGCCTGCGGCACGGAGCTGACGAAAGAGAACATGACTGTGACTGCTGTGCCCGCTGTGGCAGAGGCGATCGAGACCGTTGCGTCGCACCTGCATCCGGTGCCGTCCTACGATCTGGCCGACCATCCCGTGCCGAACGGACGGGAGGAGGTCTGGCGATTCACCCCGCTGCGGCGGCTGCGAGGACTGTTGGACGGGACCCCGAGCGCAGCCCAGCTGACCTGGGACGTGGTGCTGCCCGACGGCGTCACGATGACCAGGATCTCCAACGAGCAGGCCCGCGAGCTTGAGGTGCCGGCACCGGTCGACCGGATCTCGGCGCTGGCGGCCAACCTCGCCAGTGGCGCGGTCGTGGTCGAGGTGCCAGCCGGGCTGGCCCTGACCGAGCCTGTGGTGGTGAACCTGAACGGGAGCAGCGTCGACGACGTGGTCTATGGGCAGGTCGTGTTCGTGGTCGGGGCGAATTCCGCGGCCACCATCGTCGTCCACCACACCGGCAGCGTGCGCTACGCCTCGAGCGTTTCGGTGCTGATCGGCGCCGGGGCCACGGTGAACTTCGTCAGCCTGCAGGACTGGGCCGACGATGCCGTCCACGCTGGTCATGTGGGGTTGCGCATCGGTCGTGACGCCAAGGTGCGGACCGTATCAGCCAGTCTCGGCGGCGACCTCGTCCGGCTGGTGGAGACCGCCGAGTACGACGGCCCGGGCGGTGAACTGGAGCAGTTCGGGCTCTACTTCGTCGATGCCGGCCAGCACGTCGAGCACCGGCTGTTCGTCGATCACAATGCGCCGCACACCCGCAGCCGCGTCGACTACCGTGGGGCCCTGCAGGGCAAGGGTGCGCACTCGGTGTGGGTCGGCGACGTGCTGATCCGGAAGATCGCCGAACACATCAACACTTACGAGACAAACAAGAACCTCGTGCTCACCGACGGCTGCCGCGCCGACTCGGTGCCGAACCTCGAAATCGAGACCGGCCAGATCGAGGGTGCCGGGCATTCCTCGACCACCGGACGCTTCGATGACGAGCAACTGTTCTACCTGCGCTCCCGCGGGATCTCCGAGGACGAGGCCCGCCGACTCGTCGTGCACGGTTTCTTCGCCGACATCATCCGCCGGATCGGGGTGCCGGAGATCGAGCGTGGCCTGATGACCACGATTGAACACGAACTGGAAGCCACCATCGGAGTGTCAGTGACCGCCTCCGATCCGTCCGCTTCCGAACCGGCCGAGGTGTTCGCATGAGCTTCGTCCGCGCCTGTTCGGTCGCCGATGTCCCGGTCGGCGGCACGCTCGCTGTCGACCTTGGCGGAGACGTCGACATCGCGGTCGTGAACACGGTGGAAGGCTTCTTCGCCATCCGTGACGAGTGCTCCCACGCCGAGGTGCCGCTCAGCGAAGGGGAGGTCGACGGCTGCACCGTGGAGTGCTACCTACACGGGTCGCGGTTCGACCTCCGCACCGGTGAGCCGCTGGAACTGCCCGCACTGATGCCAGTCCCCGTCTACGCCGTCCGGATCGACGGCGACGACGTCCTGATTGACCCTGACCAACCGATCGCTACCCAGGAGCCGTAACGCGTATGTCCACATTGACCATCACCGATCTGCACGTTGAGGTCGAGACCGAGAATGGGCCCAAGGAGATCCTCAAGGGTGTCAATCTCACCGTTCGCAGCGGCGAGGTTCACGCGATCATGGGTCCCAACGGTTCTGGCAAGTCGACCCTGGCCTACTCGATCGCCGGGCACCCGAAGTACAAGATCACGTCTGGCTCGGTCGATCTCGATGGGGTCGAACTCAGTGCGCTGAGCATCGACGCCCGCGCCAAGGCCGGCCTGTTCCTCGCGATGCAGTACCCCATCGAGGTGCCGGGGGTCTCGGTCGCCAACTTCCTGCGAACTGCCAAGACCGCGCTGTCTGGCGAGGCGCCCAAGGTGCGAACTTGGGTCAAGGAGGTCAACGCGGCCATGGATCGCCTGGGCCTCGACCACAGCTTCGCGGCTCGCTCCCTGAACGAGGGTTTCTCCGGCGGAGAGAAGAAGCGCAACGAAATCGTCCAGCTCGAGTTGCTCAACCCGGCTTTCGCTGTGTTGGACGAGACCGACTCGGGGCTCGACATCGACGCGTTGCGGATCGTCTCCGAGGGAATCAACCGCTACATGTCCTCGGGTGACCACGGGCTGCTGCTGATCACGCACTACACCCGGATCCTGAACTACATCACCCCCACCTTCGTGCACGTCTTCGTGGACGGGCACATCGTTGCCGAGGGCGGCCCTGAGCTGGCCGACCGGCTGGAGGTCGACGGTTATGACCGCTTCGTCAAGGCCGCGAAGGTCGATGCCTGACGTCGAGACGATCCGGGCCGACTTCCCCATCCTGGCGCGACGGGTGGGGGAGTACCCGCTGGTCTACCTCGATTCCGCGAACACGTCGCAGAAGCCGCGCGCGGTGGTGGACGCGATCGCGGATCACTACCTGCAGCACAACGCCAACGTCGCCAGGGCCATGCACGTCCTGGGGGCAGAGGCGACCGAGGCGTTCGAGGCGGCTCGGGGCAAGGTCGCCGGGTTCCTGGGGGCTGGGCAACCCGGCGAGGTCGTCTTCACCAAGAACGCGTCGGAGGCCCTGAACCTGGCTGCCCACACGGTGGGGGCAGGCTTGATGCCCGGCGACGAGATCGTCATCAGCGTGCTCGAGCACCACTCCAACATCGTGCCGTGGCAGCTGTTGGCGCAGCGCACCGGGGCGGTGCTGCGCTGGTTCGACATCACCGACGAGGGTCGACTCGATCTGGCGAAAGCCGAGGCTGAGCACCTGATCAACGAGCGCACCCGGATCGTCTCTCTTGCCTGGGTCTCCAATGTGCTCGGAACGGTGAATCCGATCGCCGCGATCGCTGCCAAGGCGCACGCGGTGGGCGCGGTCGTGGTCGTGGACGCGTCCCAGGGAGTGCCGCAGCTGCCGACTGACGTGGGCCAACTCGGTGCCGACCTGCTCGCGTTCACGTCACACAAGCTGCTGGGGCCCACCGGCATCGGCGTGCTCTGGGGCCGTTACGACCTGCTCGCCTGCCTGCCGCCGTTCCTCGGCGGCGGGGAGATGATCGAGGTCGTCACCATGGCCTCGTCGACCTACGCGCCACCGCCGTACCGGTTCGAGGCCGGCACGCCGCCGATCGCGCAGGCCGTCGGGCTGGGGGCCGCCATCGACTACCTCAAGGGTGTCGGGATGGAGTGGGTTGCCGCCCACGAGGCAGAGGTCACCGGCTACACCCTGGCCGGGCTGGCCACGTTGCCTCGGGTGCGAGTGCTGGGGCCCACCGAGATGGTCGAGCGGGGTGGGGCCGTGTCGTTCGAGCTCTCGACGACCGACGGTCTGGAAATCCATCCGCACGACGTGATGCAGCTGCTGGATTCGCGGGGGATCGCGGTTCGCGGTGGCCACCACTGCGCCCGTCCGTTGCACGAGCGGCTGGGCGTCACGGCGTCGACCCGAGCCTCCAGCTACCTGTACACGACGAAGGGTGAAATCGACGCCCTCATCGATGGTCTGGCCTACGTCCAGGATTTCTTCGGGAGGCGCGCATGAGCGTGGAGGCGATGTACCAGGAGATCATCCTGGATCACTACCGCGAGAAGCACCACAGCGGGCTGCGGGAGCCGTTCGGCGCTGAGGTGCGCCACGTCAACCCGACCTGCGGTGACGAGGTCACCCTGCGGGTCGCGCTGAACGGGGACCGCGTGGCGGACGTCTCCTACTCCGGCGTCGGGTGCTCGATCTCGCAGGCCTCGACGTCGGTGATGACCGATCTGGTGATCGGCAAGTCGATCACCGACGCGCTCGGGCTGCACGAGGAGTTCACCGCGCTGATGCACGGCCGCGGCGAAATCGAACCCGACGAGGAGACCCTCGAAGACGCCATCGCCTTCGCCGGGGTCGCCAAGTTCCCTGCTCGCGTCAAGTGCGCACTGTTGGGCTGGTCCGCGTTCAAGGACGCCGTCGCCCAGATTCCTGCCGAAGGAGACCTTTCATGAGTCAGAACCCACGGCCGTCCGACTTGGTCAACGACACTCTCCCCGATCAGGTGCCGAGGTCGCGTCCCACCGAGGAGGAGGTGCTGGAGGCCATGATGGACGTCGTCGACCCGGAGTTGATGGTCAACGTCGTCGACCTCGGCCTGGTGTACGGCGTCACCATCGACGAGAACAACTTCGCGACGATCGACATGACGCTGACCTCGCCCACCTGTCCGCTCACGGATCGGCTGGAGTACGACACCCAGCTCGCACTCGAAGGGCTGGTCAGTGGGGCGACCATCAACTGGGTCTGGCTGCCGCCGTGGACGTTGGAGAACATCACCGAGGACGGGCGGGAGCAGCTGCGCTCGATCGGTTACAACCTGTAGGGCGCTGGAGAGCTGTCACCACCGCACCTTGCGCGTAGGCAGACCGCTGCGGCGATCGCGGATCCTCGAGCGACGGTGGAGTGGACGAAGGCCGCGGGTCAGCGATGCGTGAGGTGAATGCCGGCGATCATGCAGCGGGCTGAACCCCCAGCCAGTTCGATGGTGGGCAGCTGCAGCGTCACCAATTCCGCGCTCTGCTCGATCGTCGCCACCTGGGCCGGGGTTAGCGCCCTGGCCGCCCGTTCCGAGAGCACGAGGATTCGGTGGCGTCCGCTCAGTTCGATAGCGTTCCCGGCGAATTCGCCCACTTGCGACCACGACAGCGGGACCAGGGCGTGACCGCTGTCGGCAAGTCGGTTCTCGACCTCGACTCGGCGCAGCGGTTCGGTGATGGCGTCGAGGCACACGATCGCCATGTCGGTGCCGATGCTCAGCAGCACGTTGGTGTGGTAGATCGGTCGTCCGTCCGGGTCGGCGGTCGGGAAGACCATCGGTTCGTAGCCGAAGGCGGTGCAGAATCGCTCCAGCAGGATCGGATCCGCACGGGCCGACGATGCGACGTAGGCGACCCGCTCGGCGTGGTCGAAGACCATGGCCCCGGTGCCCTCCAGGAAAAGGCCGTCGTACTCCAGGCCGGAGTAGTCGATCACCTCCTGGACGCGGTAATCCCGCTTCAACAGTTCGATCACATCGGCCCGCCGCTCCCGCCGCCGGCTCGGTGCGTACATCGGGTAGATCGCGACCCGTCCGCCATGATGGGTGGAGAACCAGTTGTTGGGGAACACCGAGTCGGGGGTGTCCGTGCCCCGGTCGTCGAAAACGTGGACGCGTACCCCCGCCTTGGAGAGCCGCTCCACGGCGGCGTCGAACTCGGCCAATGCAGCTCGCGAAAGTTCCGCTGCCCGAAGCCGAGAGCCTGATTGAAACGCGTTGTCGGCGCCGGTTTCGGGGTTGAGCACGAAGTGGTGGGGTCGCACCATGATCACGCTGGCCGGCGCCTGTACCGAATGGCCGCTCACCGTCACTGCCTCTCCTCGGGGGTGGGTCCCCGCCACACCTGGGCAGCCTAGTCCTTGGTGCGGCTGCCAGGATGGGGGCATGCAGCAGCGCGTCGTCACCAGCCACCTCGACCTTCAAGTCAGCGGTGCCAGCCAGCTCGTCGTGTCCATAGCGGTCGCGGACGGCGTCCCGCTTGCTTCCGAGTCGCTGCGGATCACCGCCGACGGCTCACCGGTCAAGCCCACCGAGGTCCTCGACGACCACGGCACCCGGCTGCACGTGCTGGAGGTCGGATCCGGGCGGGTGGTCGTCGATTATGAGGCGGTCGTAGCGGGGCTCGCTTCGTCGGCCCCCGTGCGACCGGCGGACCGGATCCGGTACCTGCGTCCGAGCCGCTATTGCGAGTCGGACTCGTTGGTACCGACCGCTACCGCGGAATTCGCCGGACTGAGCGGTCTCAACCTGCTGCGGGCCATCGTCATCTGGGTGAACGGCCACCTGCGCTACGTGAGTGGTTCCAGCCTGCCGACCGACAGCGCCATCAGCACGCTGCTGACTCGCCAGGGCGTCTGCCGCGACTTCTCGCACCTGTCGATTGCCCTGTTGCGGGCGCTGAACGTCCCAGCGAGGTTGGCGGCGGTCTACGCCCCCGGACTGACCCCGATGGAATACCACGCGGTCTGTGAAGCCCTGGTCGATGACGTGTGGTGGGTGGTCGACGCCACCCAGCGCGCCCCTCGGCAGAGCCTGGTGCGAATCGCGACCGGGCGCGACGCCGCGGACACCGCTTTCCTGACCACCTTCGGCGGCGCGGTGGAGCTGACAGGCCTTGAAGTGACAGCAGTGGCGTCCGCGTTCTCCCTGGACGACTCGGTGGCACTGACCCAGTTGCGCTGATCGTCAGCGGTTAGAAGCGACGCAGGCTCCCGTCCAGTGCGCGGTGGTGAGTTCGGTGCACCGAACCAGGCCCTACGCTCGACCCATGAAAAATCCGGAGACCCTGGCCGACGCGACCGCGCAGGGCGCGCCCGACGGCGCCGTGACGCACGTCACTGCCCCCCCGGGAGTGCCTGCTCCCGCGACCCCGAGGCACCGGGTGCTGACTGACTTGGGTCACCCGTTCATCTGGGGGCTCACGGTCGCCTTCGGGGCGCTGACGGCGTGGGCGATCAGCGGCGCCGTGGTATCGCTGTCCAGCGTGCTGGTGTACGTCGGCGTCTCGCTGTTCATGGCGCTCGCCCTCGACCCGTTGGTGCGCTGGCTGGAGAACCGGAAGATGTCGCGGGGACTCAGCATCGCCGTGGTGTTCGTCGTGTTCGCCGTGTTGATGGGTGGCCTGATGGCGATCGTGTTGCCGCTGACGATCCAACAGGTGGTGGGGTTCGCCCAGGCCGTGCCCGGCTACATCAGCAACCTGCAGACCTCGGACTGGCTGACCCAACTGGTGGCCATGACCGGCAATGAGCAAATCGTCGGCGACATCCTGACCCAGGTTCGCAGCTACCTGTCGAACCCGTCGAACCTCCTGGCCATCGCCGGCGGGGCGCTCGCGGTCGGTTCGGGCATCCTGGAAGGGGTGACCGGAGCGATGTTCGTGCTCATCATCACCTTGTACTTCCTGTCCTCGCTGCGCGGCATGAAGGCCGCCATGTACCGGCTCGCGCCGGCCTACGCCCGTCCGAAGGTCGCCAAGCTCACCGAGCAGATCACCGAATCGGTGGGCAGCTACGTCACCGGCATGTTCATCCTGGCGCTGGCGAACGCGGTCTTCGCGTTCATTCTGCTCACCGTTCTCGGCTACCGGTTCGCTGCCCTGCTGGCGGTCCTGGCGCTCTTCATCACCATGATCCCCATGATCGGGCCGGTGACCTTCTGGATCATCGCCTCGATCGCATGCTTCTTCGACTCGTGGTGGCTGGGCCTCACCTTCTCGATCATCTATTTCGCCTACATGCAAGTGGAGGCCTACGTGATGACCCCGAAGATCATGAGCAAGCAGATCTCGATTCCTGGTTCGCTGGTGATCATCGGGGCGCTGGTCGGCGGCACGCTGCTGGGGCTGCTCGGCGCCCTCATCGCCGTGCCGGTGACGGCCGCGATCCTGATGCTCATCGAGGAACTCTACTTTCCCAAGCAGGACGCGAAGCTGACCCCGCCCGAGGACAGTAGTCTCGCCTGAGCTCAACGGCTGTTTTGACCCGGCCCCGGTGAACGGGGGAGGATCGAACAACGATGTTGGTGGCGCGCGAAGTAGAGGTACGGGCTGGAGCCCGGCAATTGTTGACCCCGGTCAGCTTCCAGGTGGCAGCCGGAGACCGGATCGGACTGGTGGGACGCAACGGCGCCGGAAAGACCACGCTGACCCGCATCCTGGCCGGTGAGTCACTCCCGGCGGCCGGCCAGGTGACCCGTACCGGGCAGATCGGGTACCTGCCCCAGGACCCCCGCACTGGTGATCTTGACCAACTCGCCAAGGACCGGATCCTCTCGGCCCGTGGCCTGGACGGGATCTTGCTGCGATTGAGCCGCTACGCCACCGCGATGTCGGAGGCTACCGGCGCCGAGCAGGAGGCGGCGATGAGGTCGTACACGCGCGCGGAGGCGGAATTGGCGGCTGCGGGTGGTTATGCCGCGGAGGCGGAGGCCGCCCGGATCGCCGCCAACTTGGGGCTGCCCGATCGCGTTCTCGGTCAGCAGTTGCGCACCTTGTCGGGAGGGCAGCGCCGCCGGGTCGAGCTGGCGCGCATCCTGTTCTCGGGCGCTGACACCCTGCTGCTGGACGAGCCGACCAACCACTTGGACGCGGACTCGATCGTGTGGCTGCGGAGCTATCTCGCCAGCTATTCCGGCGGTCTGCTGATCATCTCCCACGAGGTGGGACTGCTCGAGACGATCGTCAACAAGGTCTTCCACCTGGACGCCAACCGTGCCGAGTTGGACGTGTACGCGATGGACTGGAAGCGGTACCTGCTGCAACGGGAAACCGATGAGAAGCGCCGCAAGCGGGAACGGGCCAACGCCGAACGCAAGGCGGAGACGCTGCTGGCCCAGGCTGACAAGATGCGGGCCAAGGCCACCAAGGCCGTCGCGGCACAGAACATGGCCAAGCGGGCCGAGAAGTTGCTCGCCGGGCTCGAGGAGACCCGGGCTGCGGACAAGGTGGCCAAGATCCGCTTCCCGAAGCCGGCCCACTGTGGCAAGACCCCACTCACCGCTGAGGAACTCAGCAAGTCCTACGGCTCGCTGGAAGTATTCACCGCCGTCGACCTGGCCATCGACCGGGGTTCCCAGGTCGTCGTGCTGGGGCTCAACGGCGCCGGCAAGACCACCCTGCTGCGCATCCTGGCTGGGATCGAGGAGCCGGACACCGGTGAGGTGCGGCACGGCCACGGCCTGCGCCTGGGGTACTACGCCCAGGAGCACGAGACGCTGGACGTGTCACGCTCGGTGCTGGAGAACATGGTGTCGGCCTCACCCGATCTCAACGAGACCGAGGTGCGCAAGATCCTCGGATCGTTCTTGTTCAGCGGCGACGATGTGGACAAGCCGGCCCGGGTGCTCTCGGGCGGGGAGAAGACGCGCTTGGCGCTGGCCATGCTGGTGGTGTCGGCGGCTAACGTCCTGTTGCTGGACGAGCCCACGAACAACCTCGACCCGGCCTCGCGGCGTGAGGTGCTGGAGGCCATCCGAACCTACGCCGGCGCGGTCGTGCTGGTGACCCACGACGAGGGCGCGGTTGAGGCGCTCGACCCGGATCGTGTCCTGGTGTTGCCCGACGGCATCGAGGACCTCTGGAATCCCGAGTACGCCGAGCTGATCTCGCTCGCCTGAACGCACGTTGACGTCGAGCGGGCCGGTGGGCGCAGGCGGCTGCTACACCGCTCCAGCGATGTGGGCCCCTCCCACGAAACCTGCGGCCAGCGCCAGCGCCGTCCGACGGACGGCATCCTCCCCGGGCAGATAGTGCGGGTGGTGCAGCCCGATCTCGTGGCGACCGTCCGTGGTCGGGCCGTGCCCAGTGCCGACGAACATCATCAGGATGGGAGCCACCCGCGCGTAGTGCGCGAAGTCGTCCGCCCCCAGGGATCGGAACGGTTGGTGTGCCACGAGCATCCCGGTCGTCTGCAGCAGGCCGTCGACGGTCTGCACCAGCCGGGTGTCATTGCTCAGAACCGGGTCGCCGACGATGATCGTCACCTCGGCGCGGGCGCCGCGGGCGCGCGCGGTGAACTCGGCCAGATGGCGGACGGACTCGTGCAGGTGTTCCTGGTCCGCGCTGTGCATCGTGCGGATGATGCCGTGGAGGGAGGCGCTGGCCGGAATGATGTTGTGGGCCGTTCCGCCGGTGACCTTGCCGACGGTGATCAGGGCCGGATGGACGGGATCGATGGTGCGGCCCACCAGTTCCTGGAGGCCGAGCACGATGCTGGCGAGGACGGGAATCGGGTCGATGGTGAGGTGAGGGTAGGCCCCGTGACCGGGCTGGCCGTGGATCACGATGTCGAAGGCGTCCGCGGCCGCGTTGACCCCGCCTGTCCCGGTACTCACCACGCCGGCCGGCACCCTGGGCTGGACGTGGGCGCCGATCACCGCCTTGACATCGTGATCCGCGAGGGCGGCCGAGGCCACCACGTCGGCGCCGCCGCAGGGCTGGACCTCTTCGCGGGGCTGGAATACCCCGAGCAGCCCCACCGGTAAGTGGGCGACCTTGCGGGCAGCCTGCAGCAGGGCCCACGTGGCCGCCATGTGGACGTCGTGGCCGCAGGCGTGCATCACGCCAGGACTCACCGATGCCCAGGGGACCCCGGTCTCCTCAGTGAGGGGGAGGGCGTCCAGTTCGGCGCGAACCGCCACCGCCGGGCCGCTGGGGGAACCGACCCTGGTCAGGAACCCCGTGTCGGCGACCCGAGTGGCCTTCATGCCGGGCATCGCCTTGCGGAGTCGGTCAACCGTGGCCCGCTCACCCTCACCAAGGTCCGGATGCCGGTGGATCTCACGGCGCAGGATGTTGGCCTGCGGCATCATCTCGTCCAAATGCCGGGTCAGCTCGGTCAAGAGTTCGGCCGCGGCGGGTGTGGGCCAGGTCATGGGGTCATTCTCGTGCCTGGCGGGCTGTCGTGGCGCAGCTGCTCGAACACATGGACCGTCACGTCGAAGGTGTCGGCGAGGCCAGCCATGGCGGCAGGCGAATGATGGAAGGCGTTCGGGCCCATGGCGACCAGGTCCGCTGCTTCGGTGGCGGTCAGGTCAAGCCGGTGCCGGGCCCGTGACGTGGCGACCTTGGTGAAGAACTCGCTGGCAGCCGCGAGGAGGCGTCCCTCCTTCTCCGGTTCGATGTCGAGCAATCCTTCGCGGGCACGCAGCCCTGCCAGGTGCCCGGGGTTGGGGACGGCGACCACCAGTCGTCCCTCCGCGGTGAGGACGCGGGCGAACTCAGTCAGGTTGCGGGGCGCAAAGACCGCCAGCACCACGTCAACGCTCCGATCGCGCAGCGGCAGCGGCTTCCAGACATCCGACACCACTGCCGCGATCCGCACGTCCGCCTGTGCCGCCCGCTTGGCCGCAGCCGTCGAGACATCCAGCGCAATGCCCCGGTGCCCAGGGTCGTCGCCCAGCGCGCCGCGCAAGTAGTGGGCAGTGCCAGCACCGACCTCGAGGATCGCCCGACCGCCGCGGGCGGCGGCGGCCACCATCTCGAACAAGGGGTCGAAGCACCCCGACTCCAGTACCCGTGCCCGCGCGGCGAGCATCGCGGGCGTGTCCGCGTTGGACGGCTGTGGTCCGCCCAGCAGGTTGAGGTAACCCTGCCGAGCGATGTCGAAGCTGTGTCCGGAGTCGCAGACCGCCGCCGCGGGGGTCAGCCCCATCTCGTGCCCACAGTGAGGACAGGCCAGCAACCCAACCGCAGCACGCAGCGCCATGGTCAGGCAGCGGTGAACTGCAGCGCCTTGCCGTCGGCGGCGGTCAGGGTCAGCGTGGCGCCCTCCTGGGTCAGGGTGGTGGCCGCTTCCAGAATCATCAGCACCGCCGTCTCTTGGGCAGTGGCGGCCTCGTTAGGGCACGCCATCTTCGTGCTCATCAGTGGGCCGACCTTGATCGACGTCCCGGTGATCGTGGCCTGGCCGCGGAAGGTGTTGCAGGCCTTGCCGGTGATCGCGCCCTCGGTCAGCACCATCGTGACGTCGTTGCCTGCCACCGGTGAACTGACGGCCTCATTCGCCACGATCCCCGACAGCTTCCAGGTGGTGCCCAGCAGCAGGGTCTCGGGGACGGGCGGTGCAGGGGTGAGCTCAAGGACCACCCCGCCACTCTTGTCGAGCAACTCAAGCTGCTCACTGTCGCCGCGGAAGGAGGAAGTGGCGGAGAGTGCCTGGGAGAAAGCGGCCTCCTGTTCCATGACACCCACATCGGTGCACGCCATCATCGTCATCGCCACCGGTCCGACCGCCAGCTTTGAGCCGGAGGTCGCGTAGCCGCCGGTGAACCGGTTGCAGCCGGTGCTCCCAGACACCGTCAGGTCCCCGCCAAAGTCAATCGTCGGCTGGGCGGCGGCGAGAACCGGGGTGCCGTGGATCGACGTCACCAACCACGAGGTGCCCTTGATGGTGGGGGTCGGGCTCGCCGGGACCACCGACGTACAGGCGACCAGCAGGCCTGCCATCGCCAGAACTGTCAGGACCAATCGCTTCACGGCGCCTCCTCGCGCGCTGGGGCGGGCCGTTCCCGCTGCTTCGCCTTCACATCTGATCGGATCATGAGCACAAGGCCGAGGGCAGCTAACCCGCTGAATGAGAACCATTGAAGCGCATAGGAGAAGTGGTTGCCCTCGTTCGGGTCAGGGGGTTCAACCGGGACGAGGCCGGCGGGATCCGCCGGGGCGATCTCCACCACCCCCAGGTAGCCCTCCAGGACCGGGTACGGCAACGTCGTGCCGATCGCCACGGAGTTGATCAGCCGGATCGCGCCTTGATCGGGGACGGTGGCGTTGTCGTCGCCGGCCTCGTTGCGTCGGACGGTGCCGACGATCGTCACGGTGCCGGCGGGCGGTGGGGGGGCGACCCTCGGGAAGTCCTGCCCCGCCGGCCGCTCCGCGAAACCGCGGCTGACCAGCAGGCGCCGTCCGTCGTCGGTCTGCAGCACGCCGAGGATCTCATAGCCGGTCGTTCCGGCATTCGAGCGATACCGGACGACGTACTGGTGGCCGGCATCGAAGGTCCCGGTGACCCGGACCTTCTGCCACTGGTCGGCCTCCGTTATCGGACGACCGAACACCTCGGCGAAGTCGAGGATCGGGGAGCGCTCGTGCTGAACGACCACCTCGTTGCGCTCCCGGCGCTGTTCCAGCCTGCTCAACTGCCAGTTGCCAAGGTTGACGAAGGCGACGACCAGCCCGATCACGACCGCCGCGAGCGCAAGCCAGCGAGGCCAGAGGCGCGGGCCGCCGGACGTTACCCCCATGGGCTTGTTGAGCAGGCTTCTCATGCGGTCTCGTCCACTACCGTTCCGGGAACGGTTTGGGAACTGGTCAGCGCGGGGCGGGTCAGGTCGTTGGCCCCGGCCGCCGGAGGGGCCGAGCGCAGGTCGATCGCGTTGGCCAGCATCACCGCGAGCGCGGGCAGCACCGCGGCCGCCACCAGCAGCCCCAGGTTCCACGGCAGCGGGGTCACGGTGGCGGCCAAGAAGCAGGCGACCCGGAGCGCCATCGTCCACAGGTAGCGGGTGCGTCGCTGGTCGGTGTCCAACGACCGGCTGAACCGCGCGCTGGTGATCAGCGCTGTCTGGTCCCGCTCCCGGCTCCGGCTCACGTCCTCCAGCCTAGATCGGACAAGGAAGCCTCACGCATTCTGTGCGGTTCGGAGTGGGCGCAGGGGGCCCCAGCCGATAGCGTTGCGGCCGTGACTGTTTCCGAAACCCCCCTACGCAGCGTCCTCGTCACCGGTGGCAACCGGGGGATCGGACGCGCCATCGTTGAGCGATTCGTGGCCGATGGCCACCGGGTGGCCGCCCTGAGCCGGGGAGGCGAGGCACCGTCCGGGGCGCTGGGGATCGCCTGCGACGTGTCCGACGCCGCCCAGGTGGACGCGGCCTTCAAGGAAGCCGAGGCCGCACACGGTGCGGTGGAGGTACTGGTCGCGAACGCCGGGATCACGAAGGACACCCTCATCCTGCGCATGAGCGAAGCCGACTGGGCTTCGGTGCTGGACGTCAACCTGACCGGCTCGTTTCACGTCGCGAAGCGTGCGGCCCGCTCGATGATCCGTGGCCGTTTCGGACGCATCATCTTCACCGGTTCGGTGGTGGGCCTCTACGGCTCCGCCGGGCAGGTCAACTACTCCGCGAGCAAGGCTGCCCTGGTCGGCATGGCCCGCTCGCTGACGCGCGAGCTGGGAGGCCGTGGGGTGACCGCCAACGTGGTGGCCCCGGGCTTCATCGAAACCGATATGACCGCTGGCCTGAGCGAGGACATGATCGCGAAGTACCTCGCGTCCATCCCGGTGGGGCGACTCGGTCAGGTCGACGAGGTGGCCGCAGCGGTCGCCTACCTGGCAAGCAGCGAGGCCAGCTACATTTCTGGCGCCGTCATCCCGGTCGATGGCGGCCTGGGTATGGGCCACTGAGGAGAGGACAGTCACATGGGCATTCTGGAGGGCAAGAACATCCTGGTCGCCGGGGTGACGATGAACACCTCGATCGGCTATCGGGTCGCCGAAATCGCGCAGGCTGAAGGTGCGACCGTGGTGGTGTCGAACTTCGGTCGGGCGATGAGCCTGACCGAGCGCGTCCTGAAGCGCCTCGACCCGGTACCGCCGCTCCTTGAGGTCGACGTGACCAACGAGGAGCACCTGGCGAGTCTGGCAGACCGCCTCCGCGAGCACGTGGACCACCTCGACGGCGTGGTGCACTCGATCGCCTACGCCAATCCGGAGACCGCACTGGGCGGCAAGTTCCTTACCACCGGCTTCGACGACGTGAGCGTTGCGTTGCACACTTCTGCGTACTCGCTGGTCAGCCTGACCATGGCGTGTAAGCCGTTGTTCGCCGAGACCGCCTCGGTGGTCGGCCTCACCTTCGATGCGCGGGTCACGTGGCCGACGTACGACTGGATGGGCGTCTCGAAGGCGGCACTGGAGAGCGCCTCCCGCTACCTCGCCCGCTACCTCGGCCCCGAGGGCGTGCGGTGCAACCTGGTGGCCGCCGGGCCGCTGGAGACCATCGCGAAGAAGGCGATTCCTGGGGCAGAGGAGTTCAACAACATCTGGGGTACGCGGGCCCCGCTCGGCTGGGACCCCAAGGATCTCACCCCGACTGCGAAGGCGGTCGTCGCGCTCCTGAGTGACTGGTTCCCTTCCACCAGCGGCGAGATGCTGCACGTGGACGGCGGGCTGCACGCGACTGGCGCCTAGGGCTTGTCGTCCACCGGCCGGGGTGCCAGCAGGTAGGTTGGGGGCCATGGCGGTGGTGGAACTTGAGGGCGTGACGATCGTCCGATCTGGGGCGACGCTGCTCGACAGCGTGTCCTGGAAGGTGGCCGACGGCGAGCGCTGGGTCGTGATCGGTCCCAACGGGGCGGGGAAGACCACCTTGTTGCAGGTCGTGGCCGCCCAACTGCACCCGACCCGCGGCACCGCCACGATTCTGGACGAAACGCTGGGGGCCGTGGACGTGTTCGAGTTGCGCCCCCGGATCGGAGTCGCCTCGGCGGCCCTTGCCGATCGGATCCCGCGGGGCGAGCGGGTCCGTGACGTGGTCGTCTCGGCTGCCTACGCCGTGATGGGCCGCTGGCGCGAAGAGTACGACGAGTCCGACCATGAGCGGGCACACGGCCTGATGTCCCAGCTGCAGGTCGACCACTTAGGCGACCGGACCTTCGGCACCCTGAGCGAAGGGGAACGCAAGCGGGTCCAGATCGCCCGGGCCCTGATGACCGACCCTGAGCTGCTGCTGCTGGACGAACCGGCCGCCGGACTCGACTTGTCGGGACGCGAAGCGCTGGTGACCGCATTGAGCGACCTGTGCGAGGACGAACTCGCGCCGTCCACCGTCCTGGTCACCCACCACGTCGAAGAGATTCCACGCGGCATCACCCACGCCCTGTTGCTGAAGAACGGCAAAGTGGTGGCCGCAGGACCGATCGAACGGACCCTGACCGGACCGCTGCTCAGCGCCACCTTCGACCTCCTACTCAACGTTCGCCACGAAGAAGGACGCTGGATCGCCCGGGCGGCATCACGCGCGGTGCGACGTCCTCCCACCAGACTCGCCTGACCCCAAGGAGGCGTGGTGTTCGAGTGGTTGTCAGCCAACCTCTGGATGGTGTGGCTCCTGGTTGCGGGTGGCCTCGCCATCGCCGAGGTGACCACCCTCGACTTCACGCTGCTCATGCTCGCCTCTGGAGCGCTGGCCGGGGCGGGTACGGCGTGGCTGTTCCCTGGTCTGCCCTGGTTGCAGGTCGTCGTGGCGATCGTGGTGGCCGTGGCGATGCTGGCCCTGCTACGGCCGACCCTGCTGCGGAAGATCCGCTCCATGCCCGGCTACCGCTCGTCGCTGGACAAGATGGTGGGCAGCACCGGGCAGGCCCTGACCGCGATCACCGCAGCTGGGGGCGAGATCAAGGTGGCCGGCGAGACATGGACGGCGCGCAGCGTCGATGGCACCACCATCCCGGCCGGCTCAGAGGTGGAGGTCTATCAGGTGGACGGTGCGGTTGCGGTGGTGTACCCGCGCCACCAGGCCTTGCCGTGAGGTCTCAGCGCTTCAGCGGGTAGCTTGGGTGGGGGCAGCCCACCCCTGACTGGAGGATTCATGTTCCCGTTCGCTCTCGTCGCTTGGCTCGTCGTGATCCTGGTGGTGGTCATCATCATGGTCCGCAGCGTCAAGGTGATCCGGCAACAGCAAGTCGCCGTCGTGGAACGTCTCGGCAAGTTCCGACGCACCCTGGACCCCGGCCCACACCTGCTGGTGCCGTTCATCGACTCTGTCCGCTACCGCATGGACATGCGTGAGGTGGTCGTGCCCTTCCCGCCGCAGGGGGTTATCACCGAGGACAACCTGATGGTGAGCATCGACTCGGTGATCTACTTCCAGGTGACCGACCCCGTCCGCGCCGCGTACGAGGCCCAGAACTACATCCAGGCCATCGAGCAGCTGACCATGACGACCCTGCGCAACATCATCGGCGGACTCGATCTGGAGCAGGCCCTCACCAGCCGCGAAGAAATCAACCACAAGCTGCGCGTCGTGCTGGACGAGGCCACCGGCAAGTGGGGCATCAAGGTGAACCGGGTGGAGCTTCGCTCGATCGAGCCGCCAGCCACCATCAGGGACGCCATGGAGAAGGGCGCCCGCGCCGAGCGCGACAAGCGGGCCGCGATCCTGTTGGCTGAGGGACAGCGTCAGTCCCAGATCCTGTCCGCCAGCGGCGACCGGGAGTCGTCGATTCTGCGAGCCCAGGGCGAGCGCGAGTCGGCGGTGCTGCGTGCCCAGGCGGATCGGCAGGCGTCGATGCTGCGTGCCGAAGGCGAGGCGCAGGCCATTACCACCACGTTCTCCGCGATCCACGCCGCCCGCCCCACCCACTCCCTGCTCGCCTACCAATACCTGCAGATGCTGCCGAAGATGGCTCAGGGCGACTCCAACAAGCTGTGGATCATCCCGAGCGAACTCAACGATGCGCTCAGGGGTCTGGGCGGCATGCTGGGAGTACCGGCCGTCGCCGGGCCAACCGGGGTTGCAGCCGGCGAGGTCGAGACAGCGGGCGAATTCTCGGCCCCCGAGAAGGTGGATGTTTTCGCGGAGATCGAAGCGCAGAAGGTGGCCGATGAGGCGCAGTCGCAGCGATCGGTCCACAACGCCATTGCCGAAGCCGCAGCGCTGGCGGGACGTCGCGCTTCGTACCTGCGCACCGATGCCCCGGCACTGGAGGCCGCGGGTCCCGATTCGCCGGATCCGGGACCGTCCGTCGAGCCGGAGCCACAACCAGAGCCTGGGCGGGCCTGACCGCCGCATTGGCTGGCGTGGGTACGATCACGCCCATGATCCGGCCCCCGTCCGCCCGACCCCCCGGACCGCTGGTGGGGGCTGTCCTCATGCTGGGGTTGTTCGCCCTGATGGCTGGGCATCTGATGGTGGCGCAGCCGCCCGTCACCCAGCCGCTGGACGACGCCTGGCGAGCCTGGGTTGGTGCCGATGCTCCGGTCAGCGGGCCCCTGTTCTGGTTCTTCGAGCAGTTCGGCTACGGGCTGGGCTACACGTTGCTGGCTGGCGTCAGCCTGGCGTTACTGGCCGGTAGACGGTGGTGGACGCTGGCCTTCGTCCTGAGTGCGGCCTT
This sequence comes from Propionicimonas sp., assembly GCA_049688555.1. GTDB lineage: Bacteria > Actinomycetota > Actinomycetes > Propionibacteriales > Propionibacteriaceae > Propionicimonas. The sequence goes on along the minus strand of JBAVKY010000025.1, from coordinate 5,433 downwards.
GCTGGGCCCTGGATTGGTGTCGCAAGGCACCAAGCAGTTGGTCGACCGACCACGCCCCAGCCCCGATCCGGCCTTGGGGCTGCACGGCCCGTGGGTGGCGGTGGATCATGGCTCGTTCCCGTCGGGTCACGCACTGGCCATGGGTTTCGCGGTGGTGGCCGTCGGCATCCTGCTGCCAGTCGCCCACCGGAGGTGGTGGGCGACGGCGTCGGTGCTGCTGTGTGGCGGCATGGTGTGGCAGCGCACCTTGGTCAACGCCCATTGGCTCTCCGACGCGGTCTTCGGAGTCCTCGCGGGGGTGGCCGCGACGATCGTGGTGTGGTGGCTGCTCTACGACCGGGTGGCGATCGAGCAGGCTCGTGGCTGGCGTTGGGTGTGGCGGCCGGGTAGCGCGGAGTCGCCGCCACTCAGTTGAGGCTGGCCTCGGCCCCTGATTGCTCGGGCTGCTTGGCGTAACGGCTGGCCAGGCTCGCGCAGGCCATCAGTTGCGCTTGGTGGAACATCATCAGCGGCAGCACGAGTAGCCCGACGGGTTGCCCGGCGAACAGGACGCCGGCCATCGGCAGACCGCTGGCGAGTGACTTCTTAGTGCCGCAGAACTGGATCGCGATCACGTCCGCGCGGGTGAAGCCGAGCCGCCGTGCCGTCCACCAGGTGAGGCTGAGCATGGCGACGAGGATCACCAGGCAGATGGCCAGCAGGATGAGGATCTCCGAGAGGGAGGTCTGCGCCCACATGTTCTCGCGCATGCCAGCCGAGAACGCTCCGTAGACCACCAGGACGATCGAGCCCCGATCAAACAGCTTCAGGCCTGGGTGGGCTTTGACGTACCCGGCCGTCCAGCGCCGTGACAGCTGGCCCAGGATGAACGGCAGGAACAGTTGCAGCGCGATGTCGATGACCGTCGAAGCGGTGAACACCACCTTGCCGGTGCTGGTCATGAGCAACCAGCACAACAGGGGAGTGAGGAAGACCCCCAGGATGTTGGAGGCTGAGGCGCTGACCACCGCTCCCGCGACGTTTCCCTTGGCAACCGAGGTGAACGCGATGGAGGACTGGACGGTGGAAGGGACCAGCGTCAGGTAGAGCACCCCGGCCATCAGCGCGGGACTCAGCCACGAGGCTCCCAGGGTCGCGATGCCCAACCCGAGCAGCGGAAACACCAGGTAGGTGAAAGCCAGGATCAACAGGTGCAACCGCCAGTGCTTGAGCCCGGCGAGGGTCTCCTGCGGGCTCAGCCGAGCACCGTAGAGGAAGAACAGGGCCGCGATCGCCAGCGTCGTTGCCCACTCAACCACGACAATGACGACGCCGCTGGCCGGGAAGATGCTAGCCAGCACGGCGGCCGCGATGATCGCCAGCAGAAAGCGATCGATGGGCAGTCGGGAGAGCCAGGACACCAGGTCATCCTAGTGAGTCCTGGGCCCCCGGTCCTTCCCGGGGATCGGCCCTGGTGGGGCCTAGACTCGCGGCCGTGGCCCAGGTGATCGAGATCGACTCGGCAGACGACCCGAGGCTGTCCGACTACGTCTCGTTGCGTGAGGCGACCATGCGACGGTTGCTGGAGACCGACCGCGGCATCTTCATCGCCGAGGGAGCCAAGGTCATCCGTCGTGCCGTGGAGGCGGGCTATCAGCCGCGTTCCCTCCTGTTGGCGCGGCGTTGGCTCGACGAATTGGCCGACCTGGTGGCCAGGCTGGAGGCCCCCGTGTATCTGGTCAGCGAGGCGCTTGCCGAAGCCGTCACGGGGTTCCACGTCCATCGCGGCGCTCTGGCCTCCCTACACCGCAGCCAGCGCTTCACCGTGGACGAAGTGCTGGCTGGTCAACGGGTGGTGGTGCTGGAGGATCTGGTCGACCACACCAACGTTGGGGCCGTTATCCGAAACGCTGCCGGGCTTGGCTGGAACGGCCTCCTGGTCAGCGCGCACTGCGCCGACCCGCTCTATCGCCGGTCCATCAAGGTGTCCATGGGGACGGTCTTCTCGCTGCCCTGGGCACGGTTGTCGCCGGGGATCGACCTGGTGGACGCGTTGCGCGAGGCGGGATTCATCGTGGCGGCTCTCGCTGTGAACGAACCTGCCGTCGAACTGGACGAGGCTGCCCGGCGGCTGGACGGCCGACGCGTGGCGATCGTGCTCGGAACTGAAGGCGCGGGACTCTCCCAGCGGGTTCTGCAGGGTGCCGACCTTGTGGTCACCATCCCGATGACTGCCGGCGTCGACTCGCTGAACGTCGCTGCCGCCAGCGCCGTCGCCTGCTACGCGCTACGACGCTGAACTGCGGCGCGGGCTAACGGGCCAGTCCTCGGGGTAGAGGTGGGCGAGTTCGTCGTGCTGGGCGTAAAGCTTGCGCCGCACCCGCCCCGACAGCCGGTCACCGAAAACAAGGCCGTTGAGGTGATCGGTCTCGTGCTGCAAGCACCGGGCGAGCATGCCGGTGCCTTCAATGGCCAGGGGCTTACCGAACGGATCGACCCCGACGCAGGTCGCCAGATCTGGGCGGGCCAGCGGCTGGTACCCGCCCGGTAAGGACAGGCACCCCTCGTCCTCGGATTCAAGGCGACGCGCGTCGCCTTGAGGTGTGGTGACGACCGGGTTGCAGACGACACCCTGGCGGTGGATGTCGTCAGCATCAGGACAGTCGTAGATGAACAGGGCGATACCCAGCCCCACCTGCGTGGCGGCCAGGCCCACGCCGCGCGCTGCGGCCATGGTCGCGAACATGTCACGCACCAACTGGTGCAGCTCGTCGTCGAATCGAGTGACCGGCGCCGTGGGGGTGTGCATGACCGGGGTACCCCACCGGGTGATCGGAAGCACCGTACCCCCGGTCATCAGATCCTCGATTCCCATGCCCGCCCTCGCTGTTCGCCGTGCCGTTACCGGGCGCCATCATACGAGGCTGGACGCGTGGCGGCTTGCGCCGGGCTGGTGGCCGGGCGACGCTGAACCCATGGCAGTCCCTCCGGTTGACGCGGAGCTCGTCATGCCGGGCGAGGAGCCGGGCCTGACACCTCAACAGACCGCGTTGTTGGACGCCTATCTTCGTCATTTGAAGGCTGAACGAAACCTGTCACCTCACACCGTCCGCGCCTACGCGGGTGACCTCACCAGCCTGTTCAGCCACCTGGTCCGGGTGGCTGAGGAGGATGTGAGCGCCGTGGACATCCGAACCCTGCGCCGATGGTTGGCCGTCCAGCACGCTGCCCACCTGGAACGGGCGACGCTGCAACGCAGGGCCGCTTGCGTCCGAACGTTCTTCGCCTGGGCCGTCCGCACGGGGCGCCTCACCCGTGACCCGGCAGTTGGGCTGCGCTCGCCACGGGTCGACCGCCGCCTGCCGCCCACCCTGGAGGTGGACCAGGCGCGTGAGGTGCTGGATGCACTGGCCGACCAGGTGACCGCCGCCAAGGGGACCGCTGCGATCGCCAGCGCACGCCGTGATCTGGCAATCGTGGAGGTGCTCTACGCCAGCGGGATCCGGGTCTCCGAACTGTGCGGTGTCGATCTCGAGGACCTTGATCGCGACCACGAAGCGCTCCGTGTGCTGGGCAAGGGAGGCAAGGAGAGGGTCGTGCCGTTGGGACGCCCCGCCCTACGCGCGCTTGACGCCTGGCTCGAGGCTCGCGGCCGCGTGGCGGGTCCCGAGGCAGGCCGGGCCGTGTTCCTCGGCGATCGCGGCGCCCGGATCGATCCGCGGGTGGTGCGCCGGATCGTCCACCGGGCGCTGGGGGAAGCGCCGGACGCCCCCGACCTGGGTCCGCACGGACTGCGCCACGCCATGGCCACGCACCTGCTGGAGGGCGGGGCGGACCTCCGCTCGGTTCAGGAAATCCTAGGACACAGTTCCCTGGCCACCACTCAGATCTACACCCATGTGTCGGGAGACCGGCTTCGCGCGGCGTTCCGTCAGGCACACCCCCGGGCCTGACGATCACAGGAAACCGGCTGGGTCAACGTGGCGGCCGTCGACCTTGACCGAGAAATGCAGGTGACACCCGGTGCTCCAGCCGGTGCTTCCGACCGTCCCGACGACCTGCCCTCGGAACACCCGCTGCCCGGCGTGGACGAGGTAGCCCTGCGCGTGCAGGTAGGAGCTGGTGAGTCGGTGGCCGCCCACCATGCCGTGGTCGATGATCAGGCGATGACCGCCTGAGGAGTCGAAGCTCGCGGAAAGCACTGTTCCGGGGGCTGCGGCCTGGATCGCGGTGCCGCACCCTGCTGAGAGGTCGACTCCTTCGTGCATTCGCCACTCATGGAAGATCGGGTGAAGACGGCGTCCGAATGCCGAGCTGATCCCCCCAGGAACCGGACGGCTGAGTACCCCGGCAATCCCCTGCCCGGCCGACAACGCCACGTCGCGGGCCGTAGCCAGTGCCTGCGCCAGCGCCGCAGCGTCGGCCGGCAACAGCCGCAGCTGCGCTGCGTCCAGCAGGCCCAGCGGGTCGAGGTACTCCTCGCCGCGCTTGAGGCCCCAGTGCAGACAGTTCCCACCGGGGCAGGAGTGGCCCGCGACCAGCGTCCCGACTGGCTCTCCAACCCGCACCTGCGCCCCGACGCCGATCGCTGCTCGCACCGGTTCGTAGGTCGTCCGAAGCTCGCCGTGGCTGACCACGACGACCGGTTTGCCGCCCACCTGGCCGGCGAACACCACCCGTCCCACTGCGGAGGCACGGACGGCGCTGCCGGGTTCGGCCACGAGATCAACCCCGCGATGGCCACTGAGCCAGGGCTGGGCCGGCGGGTCGAAGGCCACCACGACCGGTCCCGGCACGGGAAGAACCCCCGTGAGGGCCTGGGCAGCGGGTGCCAGCAGTACCCAGCACGACACCGTCGCGACCCCGACCGCGACCATGCGGCGTGCCACCATGGCGGGCCTCCCTTCGTCCACCCGGGAAGTGTCGCGACGATGACCGCAGCTGCGCCGCCGGATGGCGACCGCTGTGGACAACCACAAGCCTGTGCACAACTCCGTCGCGGTTGGCGCCGGTGCGGGCCCACGACGTAGACTCACCACAGCGACCCGGCCGATCTGGGTCGACTTCGCATGCAGTCTCTCCGCCGGCAGGCGGGCCGAAGCCCGAGGTCCCTCACCAGGGTGGTCAGTAGGCGACTGCGTCAGGGGAGTCGAAGAGCTCGACTCCGGCAACCCAAGCGGATTGGGTACATCCCGACCTGCGTAGAAAGGAACGGCCATGGCCGTCGTTACCACACGCCAACTGCTCGACAGCGGAGTCCACTTCGGGCACCAGACCCGTCGCTGGAACCCGAAGATGAAGCGGTTCATCTTCGCCGAGCGCAATGGCATCTACATCATTGACCTGCAGCAGTCGCTCTCGTACATCGACGCCGCGTACGCCTTCGTGAAGGAGACCGTGGCCAAGGGCGGCCAGGTCTTGTTCGTCGGCACCAAGAAGCAGGCGCAGGAGGCC
>JBAVKY010000024.1:0-2278 GCA_049688555.1 Propionicimonas sp. | reverse complement strand
GAGCACCTCCGTACTCGCGGGTGGACTCGTTCCAGAGTGAACCTCACCGGCAAGTCCGCAGAGCCATGGGCTTGTCGGACGCTCGCACATCAGCGTGAGGCGCCCAGCGGACATCCGCTCATCAGCGTGAGACTTTTTGTGTCAAGTGCTGGGGTCGGGTGTCCTGTTGTGCCACGAACGAAAGGTGCCGCCTATGTAGGTAGGTGATCGCTGTATCGGTGCTGTACGAGTGATGAAGGTGTGGCCCTTCGGAGTCGCCCTGCGGGGGGTGGCTTCAAACCAGCACAGGCTGCGTTGGCTGAAGACCGTCGTGGTGAACGCTGTGTGAAAAGGCGTCCGGTGAGGATGTCAGGTGGGGGCTGGGAAGACGAACGTGAGTGAATCGCTGTTGACGTGTCGTTACTGACTTAAGTGACATCAAAACCGGGGCAAGACAGGACGGCTCCGGGATGAGTCTGGCGGGTGCCCGATTGATTGGCCAGGCGGTGTCCGGCATGCAGGCGACGTGAGCCCGGTCTGCTGCGCTCGTGCGGAACGTGGGAAGGCGCACCCCGATACTGCCCCCCTGCCGGGGGTGAGAGGGAGAACTTCAACCGGTCACAGCCGGGAGAGGCTGAGTACCGTCGCGGGGTGTGCTGGCGGACCGGCTCGTAGTAGTGGTGAAGCCCGTGTAATGGGGGTGGAGCGAAGGGGCCGGGTCGTGCGTAGCTGTGTTCAAACGATCAACCAGGGAAGGTTCTTGGGAGGAGTTGGATGGACGAGAACAAATCGTCAGGCAAGTCGTTCGACATTTCGAAGGTGGAGGTGTGGCTGGCTTGGGAGGCGGTCAAGGCGAACAAGGGCGCGCCGGGGGTGGATGGGTGCTCGCTGGAGGAGTTCGAGAAGGATCTGAAGAACAATCTGTACAAGATCTGGAACCGGATGTCCGCCGGGAGTTACTTCCCGCCGCCGGTGCGGGCGGTGGAGATACCGAAGAAACACGCAGGGGTCAGGGTTCTCGGGGTGCCGACGGTGGGCGACAGGATCGCCCAAACGGTGGTGGCCCGAAGGATCGAGGCACGGGTGGAGCCAATGTTCCATCCGGACTCCTACGGGTATCGGCCGGGCCGGTCCGCGATAGATGCGGTCGGAACCTGCAAGCGGCGGTGTTGGCGGTACGACTGGGTGATCGACATGGACATTCAGTCGTTCTTCGATCACGTGGATCATGAGTTGATGGTCAAAGCGGTCGAAGCCAACACGGACCTGCCGTGGGTGGTGCTGTATGTGAAGCGGTGGCTGACCGCCCCGCTGGCACTACCGGACGGCACGTTGCGGGTCAGAGAGCGAGGGACCCCGCAGGGGTCTGCCGCCTCGCCGGTATTGGCCAATTTGTTCCTGCATTACGCGTTCGACGCGTGGATGGCCCGGGAATACCCGGGCGTCCCGTTCGAACGCTACGTCGATGACGCGGTCGTGCACTGCGTCACCAAAGCCCAAGCCGAAAGGCTGACGGCGGCGATCAGGGACAGACTCGCCGGGGTGGGGCTGACGCTCCATCCCACCAAAACGCGGATCGTGTACTGCAAGGACCAACGGCGGGATCGTGCCTACGAGTACACGTCGTTCGACTTCTTGGGGTTCACGTTCCGTGCCCGCGGAGCCCGACGCAAGGACGGAACATGCTTCACGTCGTTCATGCCCGCGGTCTCCAAGGACGCCTTGAAGAGGATGTCCGAGCAGGTGCGGTCCTGGCGGCTGCACCGGCGAACCGGTCACAACCTGACCGAACTCGCCGCCCGGATCAACCCGATCATCAGGGGCTGGATGAACTACTACGGCTCCTTCTACCGATCGGCCCTCTACGGCCTGTGGTCACGCATCAACGGATACCTACTCCGTTGGATCCGCCACAAATACGACCGACTGCGGCCCTTCACCAAAGCCAAGGCAGCATGGAAACGGATCACCACCGCGTCTCCGGCCATGCTCGCTCACTGGCAATGGTGCCGCATGGCCTGGTGACCAGCACGACAAGAGCCGGATGAGCCGAGAGGCTCACGTCCGGTTCTGTGGGGGCCGGGGGGTGCAACTCCCCCCGGCTACCCGGCGCCCCATGGGCCAACAAGATCAACAAAGGTTGTGCGGCGACGGCTGGCCGCCCCGCTGGTGCTGCCGGACCGCCAACAACTGCGACAACGCCTGGCTCGTCATGCCCTCCAGGCTGTCACCAGAACCGCTTCCCGGTCTGCCCTGGCCAGAGGGAGGCGGAAACTCGAAACGATACGGACGACACGTA
>JBAVKY010000023.1:0-2160 GCA_049688555.1 Propionicimonas sp. | reverse complement strand
GATGATGGCCGACCGGTGGCCGTAGCGGGCCACAGCGACCGACACGTTGGTGGCGCTGCCGCCCAGGAACTTCCCGAAGGAAGTCACTTCCTCCAGTGGGACGCCGATCTGAGTCGGGTAGATATCGACCCCGACTCGACCGATGCACACGACCTCGTAGGCATCTTCCATCTGAACTTCCTTCGGCTGCATTGGCGCTGGAACACCTTCAGTCTGCCCCGCGGGGGCGCCCGTGTCAATGAATGTTAGGACATTAGGCTATTCGAGTATCCGGCGTTTACCGTGTCGATCCATCCTAACTTTGTACTAAGGTGCCCACTATGGCCACCCAGATCCCGGTCAGCATCGATCGAAACAGCCCGGTCCCGCTGTACCACCAGCTCGCCGAGCAACTCGCCGCTGCCATCGACACCGGAGTCCTCAAGCCGGGCGACGCCTTCGAGAACGAGCTCTCGCTGGCTGACCGGCTGGATCTTTCCCGCCCAACGGTGCGACGGGCGATCGTGGAGCTGGTCACCCGAGGACTCCTGGTTCGGAGGCGCGGCATCGGCACCACGGTGGCCAAGGAAGTCATCCATCGCCGCAACGAGCTGACCAGCCTGTACGACGATCTGCGCCGTGGTGGGCGCGAACCGATCACCGAGCTACTCGACTTCAACACCCACGCCGTGGACGTTCGCGCCTCCCAGGTCCTCGGGCTGGCGCCAGAAACCCCGCTGGTCTACCTGGAGCGGCTTCGCTCCGTGAGCGAGGGGCCGATGGCGATCCTACGCAACTGGCTGGCCCCAGGCTGGGCCGATCTGGACCTTGCTCAACTGGCTGGTCAGGGCCTCTACAACACGATGCGCGCCCGCGGCGTGACACCCGCTGTGGGTCACCAGACCATCGGCGCACGTCCTGCCGTGCCGGCCGAGCGGAAGCTGCTGCAACTCGACAAGAACGACCCGGTACTCACCATGTCCCGACGCGCCTACGACGCCGCGGGCAACCCGGTGGAATTCGGTGACCACTGCTACCGCTACGACCGCTACGTGTTCGACCTCACGGTGTACGCCAGCTGAGGGGTTACTTCCGGTTCCGCCACCACAGTTGTGGGTCGAACTGCTCTTCCTTGGGGCGCTTCTTGACGGCCATGTAGATCAGTGCGCCCACGGTGGCCAAGCCACCGCCGATCAGCATCACCCACGCGCCAAACAGTTCACTCTCGGAGGCACCCTCAGGGGCGGGCGTCTCGGCGTAAGCCAGCGGAACGGCAACTAGGGCGAGCAGCAGGGACACGGTCACGCCAGCGAGCAGCGGAAACCACCGGATCGGCCTCATCTCTCTCCTCACCAGGGACTGCCGCGAGGTTAGCACGACACCACTCGGAGGCCGACAATGTCCTGACCTGCCCAGGTGGCGGCCCGGCGAGGGGGGTAGGGCGACCTTCCAGGAAGGAGCCCTGTTGGTCCCGTGCAAACTGTGTTAATGTAATGACATTGGAGGGCTCCAACTAGTCAAGGAGGACGGATGAGTCTAGGAATCGCAGTCATCGGCGCCGGGATGGCAGGCAAGGCACACGCCGCGGCATATCGGGCAGCCGCGGGAATGTACGGCCCGACCCTGCCGGAACTCCGCTACGTCTCGATCGGCGACGTGAACGCCGACCTCGCCGCCGCGACGGCGAAGCGGTTCGGTTACGAGCGCAGCGACAGCAGCTGGCAGGCCATCGCCGCAGCCGACGATATCGACGTGGTCAGCGTGGTCATCGCCAACAGCCTCCACCGCCAGGTGGTCGACGGCCTCCTGGCCGCCGGAAAGCACGTTCTGTGCGAGAAGCCGTTGAGCGACAACCTGACCGACGCCAGGGCGATGGCGGACGCTGCCCGCCAGGCTGCCAGCGTCGCCCGGATTGGCCTCACCTACCGCCGTTCGCCCGGCATCGCCGCGATCCGGGACTGGATTGCCGATGGGACGCTCGGCAAGGTGCTCCACTTCAGCGGGCGCTACTGGTGCGACTACTCCTGCTCCCCCACCGCTCCGATGAGCTGGCGCTACCAGGGGCCGATGGGTTCGGGCGCCCTCGCCGATGTCGGCAGCCACATGACCTACATCGCCGAGTTCCTGTGCGGGGACATGGCGGCGGTGTCCGGTGGTGGCTTCGAGACGGTGATCAAGCAG
>JBAVKY010000022.1:0-4180 GCA_049688555.1 Propionicimonas sp. | reverse complement strand
GGGCGCCCCACGGCTATGGCTGGCTGGAGCCGAGCTCGGCGCGGGACGGCACCCCGTGGCGCCGCGATGCTCACTCAACGTGGTGACGGGCCCCCATCGTCGCGCCGACCTCGTCCAAGCCGACTTGGCACGTGTTCGCAGGGTCTCCCGCGAACACGGGGCGACCGTCAACGACTTGATGCTGGTCGTGATCACGGGCGCGCTGCGTACCTTGCTGAGGAACCGAGGTGAGCACGTTGCCGAGATCGTCGTGTCAGTCCCGATCACCGAACGAGCCACGACGACCGCAGCCGACCTCGGCAACCGGACCGGCGTGATGCCCGTGCGAGTGCCGACCCTGGGCTCGGCCGAGGCACGCCTCGAGCAGACAGCGGCGCTGACCCGGGCCCAGAAGAACGAGGTCCGGGGGGCTTCCCAAGCCCTGGTCGGCCCCTCGTTCCGACTGGCGGCAGCGCTCGGCGTGTTCCGCCCCATGATCAACCGGCAACGCCTGGTCAACACGTTCCTGACCAACCTCAACGGTCCACCGAATCCGCTGACCATCGGTGGGATCCCGATCCGCAGGATCGTCCCCGTCACGGTCACGGCGGGCAACGTCAGCGTGGCTTTCGCCGTGCTGTCCTACGCGGGCACGCTGAGCATGACCGTCATCCGCGATCCGGACCTGACGCCCGACTCCGACGTCCTCATGAGCGCGCTTGGAGCAGAGCTCGTCAGCCTCGGCCTGGGTTGAACTCCTGCCCTGACTCGGGCCGTGATGCTGCTCCCCCGGCCAACCGCGGGGACCGCGAGTTGGACGAGGACACGGACAGCGACCGCTCGAACCGGAGCAGCCCCAAGGCGGCCACGCCTGCCAGGATCGCGCCGACGAGTGTCGCTGCCACCCTCTCCGTGGCCAAGCCGGCCGCAGATCCGCTGGATCCGAGCAGGATGACAACTGGAGTCAAGAACGCCACCTGCCACGCGTAGCGACCCAGGATCGCGTTGGCGATCACGAGCACGAACAGGGGCGCCATGACCCCCAACACACCGCCCAGCCGGGCAGCACGAGCGCCAGGCCCAGTGCGATCAGGGCGCCGACGAGAGAGCCCACGACCCGCTGCCGAGCGACCGCCCGCGTCTCCGCACCGTACGGGCGCAGGACGATCGTCATGGTCATCGCGATCCAGCCATGCCACATCGGAACGGCTTGGGCTTGAAGTTGCCCTTCCCCTTCTCGCCTGGTGCTGTCAGGTCAGTCGGACTCGTACTTGAATGAGACGCGCAACTTGGTCCGGAAGGTCAACTCGTCTCCGCCGAGGTCGATGTCCTGCTCGACGACCTCCGCCACGCGGAGATCTCGGAGGGTCGTCTGCGCCAAGTTCAGGGCCGTCACGGCGGCGTCCTCCCATGACGAGGTGCTGGTGCCCACGATCTCAACCACCTTGTACACGCTCACGCGCCCTCCTCGGATCGATAAGGTTCGCCTATCCTTGCACTCGCTGGGGCTGCTGGCCAGACGCACTCTGCCCGAACAACGAGCGGGCCGCACCGAACGTCGGAGCGACTCGTCGCTGACCGGGGTAAGGACCGGGCCCGGTCGATCCCGCGGGCCCGGACGGCGTGCGCGCCTGATCGCGGACCGGGGCGATTCGGGACGTACCTGCCGGAGGTGAGCCGCTGCCATCGCCGCGGCGCGAGCCATGCTCACGTTCTGGACCCGCAACGGCCGGTTCCTGGTCCCCGCACGGGACGCAACTGGGCGCCGTCAAGGATGATCAGGTTGACGACACTGAGCTTGACGACGATGTCGGCCTGAACGTCGTTGCCGATGATGATGGTGGTCGCGGTGGCGGTGGATGGTCGTCCTGTCGCGGGGATGGTCACACTCGCCTGATTCCGGGCATGGCGATGCTCGTACGGGCCGCCGATCAGCTGGGTCGAGGCCGCGCGGCGAGCAGCCGCCCGCCCGACAGGACGCAGATCACCGGCCAGGGCGAGCCGATCGGCCCGACTATTCGCACGGCTGCGCCAACTGCCACGCCCAGAGCGTCAACTGCCCGGGCCAGCGCGGTGCGCCGGGCGCGCATCGGGGGCAGGTTGGCGTCGAACGCGTAGGCCCGGATGGTGCCCACCTGGCTCAGCCAACCCGAGTTGGTCCGAGCGCGACGCAGCCAGCGGCGCAAACGTGTCCGGGCTCAGGGACAACCAGCGGCGATCGCCCGGCGCCCGCCGCGGCGGCCAGCAGCACCTGCCCGACCAGCTCGACGCCGGCCGAGCACCGGGGGAGGACCTGGGCCGGCAGCAGCACGTGCATGGCGCCGCATCCCCGGCAGCGCGCCGGCCTCGGGCGCGCCCGGACCTTGCCTCCGTGCGGCTCGGCCACCGAGCGGGTCCTGGCATAGCTCCACGGCGCCAGCGGCTGCCCGCAGGACCACAGGACAGCCCACGACGTTCCAGGTCCGCGTCCGACTCCACGGGGTCCAGAACGAAGATCACCGGCTTGGGAACTCCACATCTGCCCAACAGACCCCCACCGGGGCTGCAGGGGTCAACTGGTTCTGCAGCCTGCCACGCCCGTCCACGACAACGGCGCCGCGACCCCCGGTCACCGGAACGGCCCGGACGGCTCATTCCGTGCTCGACAGACCCGTGACGCGCCCGCGACATCGGACCTGACCACCAGCCGTGCTCACCGGCAATGACGCCGGACCGCCCCCACGTGAGTCGCTCAACACCTGCGCGCTGGCCGGGACTGTATCGATTTCGGTGTATCCGGCATCTTCGATTAGTACTGCTCGGCGGCCGGGAACCGGTCGGCGAAGGTGATGGAGAAGGCGTTCAAAGCGGGCTTCCAACGCTGGGTCCATCGTGCTTGGCCCCGTCCGGTGGGGTCAAGGGATCGGGTGACCAGGTACAGGCACTTCAGGGCTGCCTGCTCGGTCGGGAAGTGCCCTCGGGCCCGCACGGCTCGACGATACCGGGCGTTGAGGCTTTCGATGGCGTTCGTCGAGCTGATGACGCGGCGGATCTCGACGTCGTAGTCCAGGAACGGGATGAACTCCTCCCAGGCGTTGTCCCACAGCCGCACGATCGCCGGGTACTTGCGGCCCCACTGCTCGACCAGGTCCTCGAACGCGGCCCGGGCGGCGGTCGGATTCGGGGCGGTTTAGATCGGGGTGACCGAGTGCTTCAAGGCGTCCCAGTCCTTCTTGCTGGCCAGGTGGAACGTGTTGCGCAGCAAGTGGACCACGCACGTCTGCACGATCGCCGCCGGCCACACGTTGCCCACCACATCGGGCAGGCCCTTCAGCCCGTCGCAGACCACGAAGAACGTGTCGGTGACACCCCTGTTCTTGATGTCGGTGAGCACGGCCATCCAGAACTTCGCACCTTCACCACCGGTGCCGGCCCACAGCCCGAGGATGTCCTTGCCCCCGGACAGGGTCACGCCGATCGCGGCGTAGATCGGGCGGTTGGCGACCTGCCCGTCGCGGATCTTCACGTGCACCGCGTCGATAAAGATCGCCGCATACACCGGGTCCAGCGGCCGGTTGGACCACTCGGTCATCTCCTCGATCACCCGGTCGGTGATCCGCGAGATGGTCTCCTTGGACACGCTCGCCCCATAGATCTCGGCGAAGTGCGCGCTGATCTCCCCGGTGGTCAGCCCCTTCGCCGTCAACGAGAGCACAATCTCGTCCACCCCGCACAGCCGCCGCTGGTGCTTGGCCACGATCTGCGGCTCGAACGTGCCGTTGCGGTCCCGCGGCACCTCGATGCTCACCGCCCGGCGTTGTCGGTGATCACCGTCTTCGTACGCGTGCCGCTGCGGCTGTTGCCCGACTCCCGACCGGCCGGGTCGTGCTTGGCGTAGCCCAGGTGATCGGTCATCTCCTCCTCCAGCGACACCTCCACGACGGTCTTGGTCAGCTGCTTGAGCAGCCCCTCAGGACCGGTCAGCGACAGGCCCTGGGCCTTCGCGGCCCGGACCATCTCCCGGGCCGCCGCCAACTCCAACGGCGCCCGTTCATCGGACTTCTTCTTCGTCGCCAGACTCATAGATTCCACTGTTGCGGTCATCACAGACCCTTCCCGCCAGACACGCTGGCGATCGGGCCAGATACACCGACTTGGAGATAGTCCCCGCTGGCCCTCGTTGGATCTCAGCCAATCATGCCGCTGTGCCTGTGGATGGGGG
>JBAVKY010000021.1:0-10583 GCA_049688555.1 Propionicimonas sp. | reverse complement strand
GGTGCTGGCCGCGCGCGAACTGGCGCTCGACGCGGGCCAGCGGGCCACGATCGGCCGGGTGCAGGTCGATCCGGGCAGCACCAACTCCATCCCGTCGCGGGTCACGGCGTGGCTGGACGCCCGGGCCGACTCCGAAGCGGCGCTGGATTCCCTGGTGGCCGGCATCATCGCCGGCGCCCAGGCCGCGGCCCGCAGCGACGGCACCACGGTGACCGTGCGGGCCGAGTCGACCACGGGCGCGGTGACGTTCGACACCGCGTTGAGACACCGGCTCGCCGCCCTGTTGGATGCACCCGTGCTGCCGACCGGCGCTGGGCACGACGCCGGCATCCTGGCCGCGAAGCTACCCACCGCGATGCTGTTCGTCCGCAATCCGACCGGGATCTCGCACGCGCCGGAGGAGTCGGCGACACCGGAGGACATCGACGCCGGCGTCGCGGCGCTGACTCGGGTGATCAGGGAGTTGGGCCGCGATGACTGACCAGTCCGGCCCTTCGACCGCCTCGGGGACCGTGTACCCGGCTTTCGCCAACTGCCACTCCCATGCCTTCCACCGGGCGCTACGAGGACGGACCGGCGCGGGTCGGACGTTCTGGGAGTGGCGTGATGGCATGTACGGGGTCTCGGGAGTGCTCGATCCCGACCTCTACCACCGGCTGGCTCGGGCTTGCTTCGCCGAGATGGCGCTGGCCGGCATCGGCGCGGTGGGCGAGTTCCACTACCTGCACCACGGGCTCGGTGGGATCCCCTACAACGATCGCCACGCCATGGCCGAGGCTGTGATCGCGGCCGCCTGGGAGGTGGGCCTGCGAATCTGCCTGTTGGACGCGTGCTACCTGCGCGCCGGCTTCGTGGGCGAGGAGCTCACCACCGCCCAGCGGCGGTTCAGCCACCCCGACGCCGAGGTGTGGGCCTCGGGGGTGGCCGACCTGGCGGCCAGGTATGCCGACAATCCGGCGATCGTGATCGGCACCGCCATCCATTCGGTCCGTGCGGTCGACGAGGCGTCGCTGCCGACAGTGGTCGCCGCGCTTCCGGAGGCGCCGTTGCACGTTCATGTCTCCGAACAGCCGGCGGAGAACGCCGCCTGCCTGGCCGCCACGGGACGCACACCCGTCCAGCTGCTCGCCGACGCCGGGGTGTGGACGCCGCGGACGACCGCCGTCCACGCCACCCACCTGACCGACGACGACATCGCGACCCTTGGTGCAGCCGGCTGCTACGCCTGCTTCTGCCCGACCACAGAGGCTGAGCTCGCTGACGGCATCGGGCCGAGCGTCGCACTGCGGGAGGCCGGGGCGCAGATCACCCTGGGCTCCGACTCCAATACTGTCATCGACATGTTCGCCGAGGCCCGTGGGCTGGCCATGCACGAGCGGCTCGCCAGCGGCGTCCGCCAGGGCTGGTCCGCTGGGCAGCTGTGGCGGGCAGCCACCGGTGATGGTGCTGCGTCGCTCGGCTTCGCAGGTCTGGGCGGCTTTGAGCTGACCGGCTCGGTGCGCACGGCCGGGACCACCGAGCCGCTCTGGGCTGCCTCCGCCGCCGAGGTCGTCCAGCCGGCAGGGCTGGATCCCGAGTGGGTGCAGGCCGAGCTGACCGCGGTCATCGATGAGATCTGGAGTCGACTGTGAGCACGGCCATCACGAACATCGGCGAACTGGTCACGTGGGAGCCGCAGCGGCCCGTCCGTCTCGCGGCGGGGCTCGTGGTGCACGACGGCCGCGTCGCCTGGATCGGGGATTCTGCTGACACCCCGGCGGCCGACGAGTGCCTCGACGCCGGCGGCCGCGCCGTGATCCCAGGCTTCGTCGATTCACACACCCACCTGGTCTTCGCCGGCGACCGTGCGGCGGAGTTCACCGCGCGGATGGCAGGGCATCGCTACGAGGCCGGGGGGATCCAGACGACCGTGGCGGCCACTCGAGCGGCCGCCGAGGTCGAGTTGACGCGATTGCTGGCCGCCCGACAGCGGGAACTCCTCGCCCAGGGCACCACCACCGTCGAGATCAAGAGCGGTTACTGCCTCGACGTGGCGGGCGAGGCCCGCAGTCTGCGGTTGGCCCGCCAACTCACCCCCGAGACCACCTTTCTGGGTGCCCACGTCGTGCCGCCAGGCTGGAGCGCCGATGATTACGTCGACCTGGTCACCGGCGAGATGCTCGCCGCCTGCGCCCCGTTCGCGCGATGGATCGACGTGTTCTGCGAGACCGGCGCCTTCGATGTCGACCAGGCGCGAACGGTGTTGACCGCCGGGATGGACGCGGGCCTGCTCGCCCGGATCCACGCCAATCAGCTGGGGTTCGGCCCCGGGGTGCAGTTGGCCTGCGAGGTGGGCGCTGCGGCGGCGGATCACTGCACCTACCTGTCGGACGCCGATGTCGCTGCGCTGGCGGAGACCGGCGTGGTGGCCGGCTTGCTGCCGGGGGTCGAGTTCGCCACCCGTCACCCCTACCCGGACGCGCGGCGGCTGCTGGACGCCGGCGTGCGCGTCGCGATCGCCACCGACTGCAACCCGGGCACGTCCTACACCTCGTCCGTGGCGTTCTGCATCGCGCTGGCTGTGCGCGAGATGGGGATGACCCCGACCGAGGCGCTGCACGCGGCCACGAGGGGTGGTGCCTGGTCGCTGCGGCGCGACGACGTGGGCCACCTGGGACTCGGGGCGCGGGCTGACCTCGTGCTACTGGACGCCCCCAGCCACGTCCACCTCGCCTATCGTCCCGGGGTACCGCTGGTCAGTAGGGTCCTGACCGCGCCCGCGCGAGGTGGCCACGGCCAAGCCGCGTGACGTCCCGACCGACCCGGTGCCACACTGGCCGCCATGACCGAACCTCAGCACTTCGCCACGACCCTGTTCCTGACGGGCAACAACACGGGAATCGAGGTGCCAGCGGAGGTTGTCGAGGCGCTCGGTCGGGGGAAGCGCCCGCCGGTCACGGTCACCGTCAACGGGTTCAGCTACCCCTCCACCGTGGCTGTGATGGGCGGGAAGTATCTGCTCCCGTTCGCTGCGGACAAGCGGGCTGCGACCGGGCTGGGTGGCGGGGACGTCATCGAGGTGACGCTTGAGCTCGATAGCGCACCCCGGATCGTCGAGGTGCCCGACGATCTGGCGACCGCGCTGGCCGCCAGTCCAGGCGCCCGCGGTGCCTTCGACGCGCTGTCGCCGTCAGCTCGCAAGATCCACGTGACCGCCGTCCTGGGGGCGAAGGCCGCTGAGACCCGCGCGCGGCGAATCGCCGCCATCGTGACGAAGCTCGGCAATTTGCCATGAGCCCCCGGATCGCGGTCGTCGCCAGCGACGACGAGGTACCTGTTGACCTGCTGGCCCCACGCCTCCCGAGTTTCGTCAGCCACCACGGACGTGATGGACTGCCTGAGTTCGGTAGCTTCGACGGTCTGGTGGTGCTGGGCGGACGGATGTCGGTCGAGGCCACCGACGAAGCACCCTGGCTACCCGACTTGGGTCAACTGATGGTCCGTTGCGGTGCTGCCGGGGTCCCCGTGCTGGCGATCTGCCTGGGGGCCCAGCTGCTCGCGGTGGCATCCGGTGGCAGGGTCGACGTCAGCGCCTGGGCCGGCCCAGAACGAGGCGTGGTACCGATCACGCTGCGTCCCGGAGTTGAGCAGGACCCCACCTTCGGCCGGGTGCATTCCGCGCTGGGCGAGGAGTTCGTAGCTCCCAGCATGCATTCGGACGCCGTCAGCGAACTTCCGCCCGACGCGGTCTGGCTCGCATCCTCGGCACGGTACCCGTTCCACGCGTTTCGCGTGGGCAGCGCCCTCGGCGTCCAGTTCCACCCGGAGGCCGGGTCACAGACGATGTGCCGGTGGGCAGCCGGCCACGGTTTGACCACCCACGAGGTGGCCGCGCAGATGCAGCGTCACGCCGAATCCCTGGGACGGTTGGCCGACCTGATCACGGAGGGTTTCCTCGCCGAGGTCGCAGCGGCTGGGCGCGACCAGGCCTGAGACCCGCCCGGCTCGAGGCGACGTGGGGTCTCCCGACGAGGCAGAATGGACGGGCCCGCGACTGGCGGGCGCTGGTGTGGTCCGGAAGGAAAGCCTGTGTCTGTCTCCATAACCCTGGTGCGTCCAGAATCGCGCGATCCCCGGGTGGTCGAGACCGGTACGACGGGGATCGACCTCTTCGGCGCGAACCAGGCCGTGGTCGCGATGCGCGTCGCGGGGGCGCTGGTCGACTTGGCCAGTGAAGTGCGCGAGGGTGACGTGGTAGAGCCGGTCGCCATCGACAGCGCGGACGGCCTGAACGTGATCCGGCATTCCTGCGCCCATGTGGCGGCGCAGGCCGTCCAGTTGCTCTTCAGCGACGCCAAGCTGGGGATCGGCCCGCCCATCACCGACGGCTTCTACTACGACTTCGACGTGTCGACGCCGTTCACCCCCGAGGACCTCAAGGCCATCGAGAAGAAGATGCAAGGGGTCGTCAAGGAACGTCAGCGCTTCGTCCGTCGCGAGGTGACCGATGCGCAGGCGCGCTCCGAATTGGCCGGGGAGCCGTACAAGCTCGAACTGATCGGCCTGAAGGGGAATTCCGAGGCGACCGAGGGTGCCTCGGTCGAGGTGGGGGCCGGCCAGCTCACCATCTACGACAATGTCCGCCGCGACGGGTCGGTGGCGTGGAAGGATTTGTGTCGGGGCCCTCACGTGCCCCACACCGGTTACCTCAGGGCCTTCGCGGTGACGCGCAACTCAGCCGCCTACTGGCGCGGTGACCAGGCCAACCAGCAGCTGCAGCGGCTCTACGGCACCGCATGGCCGACCAAGGACGACCTGGCCGCCTACCAGCATCGGCTGGCGGAGGCGGCGCGTCGCGACCATCGCCGGCTGGGGGTCGAGCTCGACCTGTTCAGCTTTCCCGAAGAGTTGGGCGCCGGGCTGCCGGTGTTCCATCCCAAGGGTGGTGTCATCAAGCGCGAAATGGAGGACTATGTCCGCGCTGCGCACATCCGGGCCGGTTTCCATTACGTCGGCACCCCGCACATCTCCAAGGAGGGGCTGTTCCATACCTCCGGGCACCTGCCCTACTTCGCCGAAGGCATGTTCCCGCCCATGGATTCTGATGGCCAGAAGTACTACCTGAAGGCCATGAACTGCCCGATGCACAACCTGATCTTCAAGTCGCGGGGGCGGTCCTACCGGGAACTGCCGCTGCGGTTCTTCGAATTCGGGACGGTCTACCGGGACGAGAAGTCCGGTGT
The DNA here is from genome assembly GCA_049688555.1 of Propionicimonas sp. Taxonomy (GTDB): domain Bacteria; phylum Actinomycetota; class Actinomycetes; order Propionibacteriales; family Propionibacteriaceae; genus Propionicimonas. The sequence goes on along the minus strand of JBAVKY010000021.1, from coordinate 5,361 downwards.
GCTGCAGGGCCTGACTCGGGTGCGCAGCATCACCCAGGACGATTCGCACTCCTACGTCACAGCGGAGGATGCCGGCCATGAGGTCCAGCACCTGCTCAGCTTCATCCTGGAGCTGCTGCGCGACTTCGGTCTTGATGACTTCTACCTTGAACTCTCCACCCGGGACACCGAAGGCGCGAAGTCAACCAAGTTCATCGGCTCTGACCAGCAGTGGCAGGAGGCGACCGCTGTGCTGGAGCAGGTGGGACGTGATTCCGGCCTGGACCTCGTCCCGGATCCGGGCGGTGCCGCCTACTACGGCCCGAAGATCTCCGTCCAGGCGAAGGATGCGATCGGGCGCACCTGGCAGATGTCGACCATCCAGTACGACTTCAACCAGCCGGCACGCTTCGGGTTGACCTACACCGCTCCCGACGGCAGCCACGCTCAGCCGGTCATGATTCATTCGGCCAAATTCGGCTCCATCGAGCGGTTCCTGGGCGTCCTCACCGAACACTACGCAGGGGCGTTCCCGGCCTGGCTCTCGCCGGTGCAGGTGACCTGCATCCCGGTTTCGGCCGACCACGAGGATCACCTGTTCGAGGTCGCGAAGCAGCTGCAGGCCGCGGGGGTGCGGGTCGAGGTCGACACCTCCGACGACAGGTTCGGCAAGAAGATCCGCAATGCCCAGACGTCCAAAGTGCCGTACATGCTGATCGCCGGTGAGGCGGACGTGGCCGCTGGTGCGGTGTCGTTCCGTTACCGCGACGGCAGCCAGAACAACGGCGTCGCGGTCGCCGAGGCGGTCGCCGAGATCGTCGCAGCGACCCGTCCGCCCCGAAGCTGAGGCTCGGCGCGATGGCTGGAGATCCTGGCGTTGAGGACGCGGCGGGCCTGGCGGGGGTGCCGGATGCCTTCCAGCGGCTGTGGACTCCGCACCGCATGGTCTACATCGGCGGGGAGAACCATCCCAGCGACGACTCGGTGGGGCAGTGCCCGTTCTGTCGTGCTCCGGGCCGGACGGACGAAGCCGGGCTGATCGTGCACCGCGGGGTGACGGCGTACGTCGTGATGAACCTCTACCCGTACTCGCCTGGGCACGTGCTGGTGTGTCCCTACCGCCACGTGTCGGACTATGTCGAGGCGACCGCCGAAGAACGGGCAGAGGTCGCCGAACTGACCGCCCAGACCATGGCAGTGATCCGCTCGGTCTCCCGTCCGGCGGGGTTCAACCTGGGCGTCAACCAGGGTGAGGTGGCCGGCGCCGGGATTGCCGCCCACCTGCACCAGCACGTGGTGCCCCGCTGGCAGGGGGATTCGAACTTCCTGCCGATCATCGCCCAGACCAAGGCGGTGCCCCAGTTGCTGGAAGAAACCCGGCAGGCCCTGCGCCAAGCCTGGGGATTGTGATCGCCTAGGCTGTCAGCGTGGCAGGCGAACCGTACGACACGACCAGGGTGTTGACCCTTCCGAACGTGCTGAGTTTCGTCCGCCTGCTGGGCGTGCCGCTGTTCTTGTGGTTGCTGCTGGTGCGGGGCGCCGACGTTTGGGCGGTGGTGGTGCTCGCCGTGGGTGGGGCTACCGACTGGCTGGACGGTTACCTGGCCCGGGCTTGGAGCCAGCGGTCCCGGCTTGGGCAGGTGCTTGACCCCCTGGCCGACCGGCTCTACATCCTGGCGACTCTCATCGGTTTCGTGCTGCGCGACATCGTGCCGTGGTGGCTGCTCGTGGTGCTGGCGGCCCGCGATCTGTTGATGGCGACCGTTTTGTACCCGCCGTTGCGCCGTCGGGGCTACACCAGCCTGCCGGTGCATTTCCTCGGCAAGGCGGCGACGTTCATGCTGCTGTACGCGTTCCCCCTGGTGCTGCTGGGAAACGGGCCTGAGCCCTGGCAGGTCATCGCCCGGACGGTCGGCTGGGCCTTCGTGATCTGGGGCACCATCTTCTACTGGTGGTCGGGATTCCTGTACCTACGTCAAGGCGTAGACGTGATTCGCCGCCTGCCGGTGGTCGACCGAGCGGCGCTGGATTCCGTCCCATGACCGCGTCGCCGCTCACCCGTCCGGTCGACGAGAGCATGGATCTGCTCAACGACATCGTCCGGAACCCGGTCGACCCCGACTATGCGGCGGTGGCGGCCCGGGCAGCCGCCGGTGGCCCGGCCCGGCGGGGGTGGGTGATTGGCCTGGTCATGGTGGGGTTCGGGCTGTTGGTGGGGCTGTCGTTGGGCAATACCCTGCGAGCGGCGCCACAGATCCAGGCCGAGCGCGCCGATCTGGTGGCACGGGTGGGTGCGGCGAGCGGACAGGTCGCCGAGTTGCAGCAACGCCGGGCGGCGCTCTCGCGGGAGAACCGGAGTCTGGCGGACTCTGTCAACCAGGCTGACCCGGCAACCGCTGCGGAACTCGCCCAACTCGGAGCAGTCACCGGAAGCGTTGCGGTCAAGGGATCTGGCGTCGTGGTGGTGGTCGATGACGGCGAGGACAACGATCAGCAAGCTCGGGTGGTGGACGCCGACCTGCGACAATTGGTGAATCAGCTCTGGCGCAGCGGGGCCGAAGCGATCGCCATCAACGGGCACCGGCTCAGCTCTCGGACCGCGATTCGGGGAGCAGGGGACGCCATCACCGTCGACTACCGGTCGTTGACACGCCCCTATCGGGTCGAGGCGATTGGGGACGCAGCTGCGATGATCAGCGAGTTTCCCGGCTCGAGCGGTGGCCAGTGGTGGTCGTACCTGCAGCAGAACTACGGGGTCAGCTTCGAGCTCACCCGTAACGGCGATCTTCAGCTGGCGGCTGATCCGGGCCTGCGGATCGACCTGGCCGGTGTGCGATGAGCCGGTGTGCGATGAGCCGCCGGTGTGCGATGAGGAAGGGGCGGTGAGGTGTACGCGATCCTTGGTTTGCTGATCGGCGTGGCGGCGGGCATCTTCCTGCAGCCGACCCTGCCGGTGGCGTTTCAGCCCTACCTGCCGATCGCCATCGTCGCGGCGCTGGACGCCAGCTTCGGCGGGCTGCGCGCCTTCCTGCAACAGACTTTCAGCGATCGGGTGTTCGTGGTGTCGTTCGTGTCGAACGTCCTGATCGCAGCCTTGATCGTGTGGGTCGGCGACCTGATCGGGGTCGGTTCCCAGCTGTCGACCGCGGTGGTCGTGGTGCTCGGGATTCGAATCTTCACCAATGTCGCCGCTATTCGACGGGAGTTGTTCCATGCCTGAGCAGCGACGCCGGCTGCTCGCCAGCTTCTTCCGTCCGACCCGGGGCCATCTGGTGGCGGGGGTGATCCTGATGCTCTGCGGTCTGGCGGTGACTCTGCAGGTGCGGACGCTGTCAACCGAACAGGACTTCTCCACGCTGCGGCGCAGCGAACTGATCGCGATGCTGGACGACCTCAACTCGGAGTCCCGCAGACTCGAGACCGAGATCGCGGCGCTGGACGCCACCAGGCAGCAACTGCAGACCGGCGCCGACCGCCAGCAGGTGGCGCTCGCCGAAGCAGAGAAGCGGCGCAGCGAGCTGGCCATTCTCGCGGGAACCGCCCCTGCCCTCGGTCAGGGCATCAGGGTCGTCATCGACGATCCCCAGTCGAAAGTGGGGGAGTCGTTGCTGCTGGCAGCCCTCGGCGAACTGCGGGACGCCGGTGCTGAAGTGATCGAGATCAACGATTCGGTGCGGGTCGTGGCATCGACCTGGGTGAGCAGCGACAATTCGACCCTGGTGGTGGACGGGACTGCCCTGCAGCGTCCCATCACGCTGGACGCGATCGGTGACCCGCATGCACTGACCGAGGCGCTGCGCTTCCGGGGCGGCCTGGTGAGCGAGATCTCCGATGAGCGCGTCGGCGGCCAGGTCTCGATCGTGACCGATCCCGCCATCACGATCAACTCGGTGCGTCAGGTCGTCGAGCCCAGGTTCGCGCGTCCAGCCTAGGCGTCGACGCTGGGCGGGGCGATAGGGTGGACCAGTGATGCCACAGGCATCACCCTGCCGAACCAAGGAGTCGATTGTGTTCCCAGATGATCTGCGCTACACCGCGAAGCACGAATGGGTGCGCGTGGGCTCGGGGGTTTCCGTCCGCGTCGGGATCACTGACTATGCGGCGGAGGCGCTCGGTGATGTCGTCTTCGTCTCACTGCCGCAGGTGGGGGAGGAGGTCGCCCTCGATGATGCCTGCGCCGAGGTCGAGTCGACCAAGAGCGTCTCTGATGTGTACTCACCAGCCTCCGGGGTGATCACCTCGGTCAATGAACTGTTGAACACCAACCCAGAGACCATCAACGCCGATCCCTACGGGGACGGCTGGCTCTTCGAGTTGGAGCTTGCCGATTTCAGCGAACTCGATGACTTGATGGAGGCGGACGAGTACGCCCAGCAGATTGGTGGGTAGGCTGACGTAAACCTCTGCTTCAGCCTTCGCTGAAGGCGACCGATTCAGGGAGGATGGAGACACCGATGTTGAAGTGCCCTGCCTGCCAGCACGAGATCAGTGAGTCCGGCAACTTCTGCTCGCATTGCGGTGCCAGCTTGGCCAAGGTTCAAGGCGACACGACGAGTTTCATCCCGTCGATCCCGGACGAGATTGGTCTGGAGGATCTCAGCGCCGATGAAGCTGCGGCCGTCGAGGCCCTTCCTGCTGGATCCGCGCTGCTCTTGGTGCCCAGGGGTACCCATGCGGGCGCCCGCTACCTGATCGATGCCGACGTCACGACAGCCGGGCGTCATCCTCGTTGTGACATCTTCCTCGATGACATCACCGTTTCGCGCCATCACGCTCGCTTCACGCGACGCGACGGTTACGTCTGGGTCAAGGACGAGAACAGCCTGAACGGCACCTATGTGAACCGGACTCTGATCGACGGAGAGGTCGCGTTGCGTCGAGGTGACGAGGTGCAGATCGGCAAGTTCCGCATGGTCTTCTTCGCCGCGCCCCCCGGTCAGGGCTGATGGCCATCGGCCTACGGAGCATCGGGCAGGTCCTGGCCGTCCTGAAAGCCGACTTCCCGGATGTGTCGATCTCCAAGATCCGCTTCCTTGAGGCAGAGGGATTGATATCGCCTGAACGGGCTCCGTCTGGCTACCGGCGTTACGCCGAATCGGACATCGAGCGGCTTCGCTACATCCTCGACGTGCAGAAGAATCACTACCTGCCGCTCAAGGTGATCCGCGAGCACCTCGAACTGATGGACCGTGGGCAGCCGCCGCCCAACCTGAGCAGCCCCTCGCCGGCAGCGGAGGAGGCTGAGGCCACCGACGTCGTCACGCCGGTGGCCCGGCAGCCGAAACGGGCGATCCGGGTCACTCGGCGGGAACTGCTGCAGGTCAGCGGGCTCAGCGAGACCTCGTTGACCGACCTCGAGAAGCACGGTCTGGTGCTGCCCCG